>CANCKV010000205.1 GCA_947378615.1 Chitinophagaceae bacterium
ATTCCTTGCCGAGTCAGGTATTCCATTAACTGTTACGGGTGTGGTCGTAAATAACAAGCCTTATGATGGTACAACAACTGCTACACTTGCTTCTACTGGTTCTCTAAGTGGTGTTTTGGTAGGCGATGATGTTTCCTTGTCTTCTCAAAGTGTTGCTTTCTCGAGTCAGAATGTAGGTACAGGAATTGCAATCAATACTAATTTCTTGACTACCGGCGCAAATGCAGGGGCTTATTCACTTTCGCAACCATCTTTGACAGCAAATATTACAGCTTTGTCTTTGACTATCACTGCAAATGATGCATCTAAGAATTATGGTGCGTCAATTGTTGGAACTAATTCTACAGCCTTCACTTCCTCAGGATTATTAAGTGGGGAAACTATTGGAACTGTTACCCTAAACTATAGTGGAGGAGGTTCTGCTAGTGCTTCCGTTGGAACCTATAATATTGTTCCTTCAAATCCTGTTGCTTCAAGTGGTGCATTCATTGCAGGTAACTATTCCATCAATTATGTGAATGGTACATTGACAGTAATTGCAGGTTCTCATGGTCAGTGGACAGGTATTACAAGTACTGATTTTAGCATACCTACAAACTGGGCAGATGGTATTGTTCCTGCTGCAGGTGATAATGTAATCATCTCTTCAGGTGCAACAAATTATCCTGTCTTAACTACAAATGATACGATAGGAAGTCTAGTTTACGCAAGTGGTACTTTCATAGGACTTGGTGGTAATACCCTTACGATTAACAATGAAGTCAACGGTAGTGGTACGATTAAGAGTACTTCTACTTCTAGTCTCGTACTAAACGGTACTACTGGAACTGTTTCTTTTGATGCAACAAATGATACCATTCAAAATCTTACACTCACTACAGGTGCTACTGTTACTTTAGGAAGTACATTATTAATTGTTGGTGATGCTAATGCAGGTTTGGTTACAATTGGTATCGGAGCAACGATGACTACAGGTGGTCATTTGACCCTACTTTCCGATTCTTTAGGTACGGCAAGTATTGGGCAAATTGTGGGTACTATCTCTGGAAATGTAACCGTTCAACGGTATATTTCAGCTAAGTCAGTTCGTAAATACACTATGTTAGGAAGCCCTGTTACTCAATCTATTCATAATGCATGGCAACAACAGGTATATATAACCGGTGCAGGAAGTGGTGGTACAGTTTGTGGTGCTGCAAATAGTAATGGTTTCGACAAAACAAATAGCAATACGCCAAGTATGTTTACCTATAACGCTTCTAAGGTAAATAATAGTCGGTGGGTAAGTGTACCTAATACTAGTGGTAACCTTACACCGGGAGTAGGTTATCAAATGAATATCCGTGGGGATAGGAACTTAGGTTCTTGTACCGACCAATTAACAAGTAATACCCCTGCACCTCCTACAGCCGTAACTTTAAGTGCTACCGGCAAGATTGATACAGGTAATGTGGTGGTAAATTTGAATGCACCTACAACACACTTATATACCCTAGTGGCAAATCCTTATCCATCCACTATCAGTTTCACCAATTTGTATTTGGATAATGAAGGTAATGTCAATAACAATATGTGGACATACAGTCCTTTTGGAAATGGCAATTATACTACATATTCTAGTGGAACAATTGTAAATGGTGCGACCGGATTCGATGGTACTAGTGGCGATTACATTGCTAGTGGTCAGGCATTCTTTGTTCAGGCTGCCAATCCAATTGCAAATAGTGCAGCAGTAAATTTCCATGAATCACACAAGATTTCAAATGTTGTTCCAAATACACGTTATTTCGGAACTGCTTCTAATCAATTATTGAGGATTGGTTTAAACTCAACCGCTAATAACAGATTGGATGAAATAGTAGTTCGCTTCAGAGGTGATGGTTCTACAAGCTATAATCCACAAATAGATGCGGCCTCGTTGAATGCAGGTAATCAAGTATTAGTGGCGTTGAAGGGTGGAAATAAAGTGGCAATTGCAACGTTACCTCAAACAATTGTAATGGATACAACACAGTTAGCCGTGACAAGTGCCTCCTCAGGTACTTATCGCTTGTCTTTCAGCGATTATCAAGGAATAGATACTACCACTTCGATTTTATTGGTAGATAAATTCTTGAATACAACACAAGACATTCGTTCGAATCAACAATACGAATTCAATGTGACAAGTGATACGGCAAGTCAAGGTAATAATCGTTTTGAAGTCATCTTCAAGGGTGGAACCACTTTGCCTGTCAACTTTACAAATGTTACTGCAACTGAAAACACAGAAGGTGTTGAAGTCAATTGGAAAGTGGCTACTGAAAAGAGTATTGCTGAATATAAGGTTGAGCGTAGCATTGATGCAACTAACTTTACTACAATTGTTACAACGAAGGCAACAGGTGCAAGCAGCTATTCCTTTGAAGATGGCAAGCCTACTTCAGCAACTACCTACTATCGCATCGAGGCAATAGGAAATGATGGTAGCATCTCATTTAGTAATATCTTCAAACTAACCACTAACCACTCACCACTAACAACTATGAGCATTTATCCTAATCCTGTTCAGGATAAGCTAAATATTACAATGAACAATGTAATAGGTGGCAACTATAAGGTAAGGATATTGTCAGTGGCTGGAATTGAAGTGTTCAGTAAGGCAGAAGAGGCTGCGATAGGAAATACAATTACTGTTTCAGCAAGTTCTTTGTCAGGCGGTGTGTATATGGTAGAATTAACAGATGCTACAGGATTTAAGCAATTAAAGTCATTTGTAAAGCAATAATAATAGTACGGGCGGGGCTTTGTCCCCGCCTTTTTTGATTTATCTTTTAATGTGCAGATGTTAACTCCTTTCTTAATTCAAGGCTGTTTTCTATAACCGAGTTCCCAATACTCTAATTAGCAATCTTTATGAACAACATTTTAAAGAATTAATTAAAAGGCTGTTCTTTCCAATGTTGTCTTGAGCTTATGTTCTAAAACTTTTTAAATCAAAACACAAAATCTTATATTTGGTTATCGGTATTTTTTTAATGACTGTTCAATTAATTCCAACAAAAAAAATAATAATAATCACTCATCTTCAAAGCATTTTCATCATGAAAAGTCTTTCTTTTTATTACCACAAACTATTTTTCTTGTGTTTGTTAGTATTCTTTTCAAGTTGCAACGGAATTGCCACTGAACTTCAAGCTCAAGAAACAGGAAGTTTCAGAGATTCAAGAGATGGAAAAGTATATCAATCCATCAAAATAGGGGAATTATGGATAATGTCTGAAAATTTTGCTTATAAACCTGATAATGGAAAATATTGGGCTTATAATAATGACACCAATTATGTAGCAAAGTACGGTTATTTATATGATTGGGAAACAGCCAAAAAAGTGACACCTAAAGGATGGCATTTACCTTCAAGAACCGAATTTAAGATGATACGTAAATCCTTTGGTGGGAAATGGGATTTGGTTAAATATTTAGGGGGCACAATGGAAATTGTCTATAGTAGAATGATAAAGAAAGATGGATTAAATGTAAAATTTGGAGGAACTTGTAATCAAAAAGGACAATTTTGGAATATCAATCTAACTACTGACTTTTGGAGCTCCACGATAGGTGGTTATTTTGATAATGGACCCTTTTATTACAGAATCGACAGTCGAGACACTACAGCTTATCAAGGTTCTGTTGATTCAGAATATGACGGAAAGAGTGTAAGGTTTATAAAGGATTACTAAACAATTATGTTTTTCATCCCCCCCAATGTCATTAAGTTAAGCGTACTAATCGAAAATAGGGGTGTCAGACTGAGCCTGTCGAAGGCGTACAAAGAGGAAATGAACCTAGAATTATCCCGGTTTCGACAGGCTGCTAATGACAAGTCGTTTTTTGTTTGAAAATCAATGATGAAAGTTTAAGTTGCTTACGGCTTCGACGGGCTCAGCCTGACAATCACCCTGATTTTCGGAGAATATGTGAAGTCATTTCAAAAAGCTTGAGAAACTATCATAACTGCCTCAACCTGACAGCCGTTCCTTAACTTAATGACATTGCCCACCCACCCACATACATAAATAGCATTCATAACAACTAGATACTTGTAACTTGAAACCTGTAATCACTAATCACTAATCACTAATCACTAATCACTAATCACTAACCACTAACCACTATTCCGTAATATAAATTGCTTGCCCTGTTTTTCCCTTTAGCGATACCGTAAAGGATTCCCCACCAATGATTGTTTCAGTTCTATTCTCGATGCTGTTATAGGAATCTTCAAAAAAGGTTGCCTTGTATGATTTTCCCTTTACTAGGAAATTGAATTTGATGGTATCCTGCCAATCTTCCAATCCTGCCGCACTACCCACAAACCATGTCTTCCCACTTCTACGGGCAACACTGATTCCTTTGCCAATATCCCCTGCCAAATAATGTGTTTCATTCCACACCGTCGGCACTAGTTTAAAAAACTCAATCTCCCTTTCATTAGTATATTCCAAGGGTTTTCCATACCAAAACATGGCTTGCAATGGACTGAAATAAATGACTGTCAAAGCCAATTGCTGTGCCATACTCACATTCAGATTCTTGGTATATCTGTTGCTTGAATTGGGATAACAAAAAGTAAAGTCTGCTGCTCCAGCCAAAAAACGGGTAAAGGGAAGTACAGTAGTATGAAATGCATCTGGACTATTTTCGTCGCCCCTAATTCCCTCTTGCGTTAGTAAGTTAGGATAGGTTCTGCTAAGTCCTGTTGGCTTATAATTATCATGGATATTCAAAATGAACCCGTAGTCTTGCACTTTTTTGATGGCAGCAGCAATCCATTCAATCCCCTTTTGTGAAAAGCCATCGACGAAACCAAACTTAACGCCAACTGCACCCCAATTCTTAAATTGTTGCAATGTCTTATCTAATTGCATCCGTAATCCCTGATTATAATTAACGTATAAAATCACCCCGATTCCCTTCTTTTTTCCGTATTCAACAACTTTAGGCATTTCAATCGTACTTCTCGGGGCAAGCACAGCCATATTAGCATCAAAGTCTTTGTCATTATACCACGAACCATCAAATAGGATATATTTAAAATTGTTTTTTGCAGCAAAATCTATGCAATCAAAACCACCTTCAGTTGTCAGTGTCACGCATCGTATCAGCTTTCCCGGCTTAACCCAAGAAGGTATTCCGTTGTGAGATTGTGGATTCAATTTTAAGTATAATTCACTGTAATCATGCAAACCAATTGCAGTTTTTGACATACAGATAGTTCGCCAAGGAGTTTGAAAATCACCATTCACTTTCACAAACGCATCTTTTTTATACGCCATTGTTAGGCTATGTAGATTGTCTCCCCTTTTAAGTTCACACTTTGTATAATTATCATTATTTGCTTCGCCGATACTCAAATACAGATGTCCATTTGTTAGGGTAGAAGGTAAATCGGAAAAGCCATTCAGTTGGTCAATATCAATTGGAGTAAATACGGATTCGTGATGATATTGATAGATTGTATAGCTTCCTGTGAGATTATATTGCGTATTTTCTATCATTGAACCCTCCGTTGATTGTGAAGGCAATTTATATCTAAATGCTACAGCCCCATCAAAGATCCTTGCAATAAAGTGAAAGTTGATGGAAGGGGATTTGCAATTCAATCTTATTTCATTATACACATTTGCAATAGAGTCGTTTTCACCTAAGGTCCAACCAAATTTCTCAGAAACAGATTTCAATTCCTTGTTTACAAATTCAGTCTTTTCTCCAGCTGCCACATCATTTAGCTTGAACCCGACTGAAGACCACACTATAGTTTCATTTCCCATAAACGTCACACCATAATACATCTTCCCCTCCTTGTCAATCCCAATATTCATTACGGTTTGTTTGTTAGGTGAAGCGATTGAATAAATACTTTTCACTTGAGCCTTACCTACCAACCCTATAGAAAACAACAAAACTGCAATTACTCCGATGCCCAATATCCTTTTCATAATTCTAAAATATTCAAATAGTGATTAAATTAACAACTTAATACCACAGATTCCTAAAAAATGGAGCGCTTAATTCGTTAGAATATTATGTATTTTAAGCCATTATTTAGGACAATAAAATGCAAAACTTTATTTTTAAAAACTCACCTAATTGACATGCTAAAATGAAACTACTTAACCTTAATTTATCGTCAATAAAAACCTACTACTTAATACCTAATACCTAATACCTAATACCTAATACCTACTACTTAAAACCTGAATTATAAAACAAGAATGTCCCCAATCCGGGATGCCCTCCATCGTAATCTTCCGGTCTT
>CANCKV010000206.1 GCA_947378615.1 Chitinophagaceae bacterium
AAAATCACAAAATCATTACTTTTATCTGAAGAAATACTACTAATAAAAATTAACCAATCTATGTACTATAACAAGATCAATTATTTTAAATTTCAGATTGAAATAGATTAAAAATTATTTTTTCTTTTGAGACTCTTCGGCATACTTAATAATGGCGTCAATCGTACTCTTCTTCGGCGACTGCTTTTCCAATTTACTTAGCTGCTTGATAGTACGTTTTAAAGCCTTTACTTCTTTTTGTAAAGCCATGTCCTCTAGCATTGCCTTTTCAATAGCAAGCTTTAAAATTGGTGAACACTCTGAATAAACATACTGTATTAGTTGTTCTTGCGAAAATCTTAGCATAATAATAATAACATCAAAAAATGAAACAAATATTGCTTCAATAAGGTGGGACATTATTAAAACGTAGAAACAACAATTTTATTGTGTTGAGCCCCTACTTTTTTATTAAATTCGAGTCCTCAATGATATAAATATCCTCACCATTCTTTTTCATCAGGTATTTTTCTCTGGCAAACTTTTCCAATGCAGTTGAATTATTTTGCAAATCTGTCAATTCCTTTTGTGCTATCGCAATTTCTTGTTCATAGTAATGTTTCTTGTTCATCAATTCATTAAGCTTAGATTTCTGTTCAATCGTGTTAAAAAGATCTCTCTGATCAAAGAAACACATCCATATTATGAAGCATAAAATGGTCAAAATATATTTGTTCGTAAGAATTTTTATTGACTTCTTCATGATAACCATACTAAACAAAAAAAGGTTGGTAGTAAAATTATTAGAATAATTTCAAACTACCAACCTTAAAATATCAACAAATGTTATTTACCAAATTTAATCTTTCCAGAAGGGAATATTCCTGTACTACCTAATTCCTCCTCAATTCGGATTAATTGATTGTATTTAGCAATACGATCTGTACGACTCGCAGAACCTGTCTTTATCTGACCGCAATTCAAAGCTACAGCCAAATCAGCAATAGTTACATCTTCAGTTTCACCACTTCTGTGACTCATAATAGTGTTGTAGCCATTATGTTGTGCAAGAGTTACTGCATTGATTGTTTCAGTTACTGTACCAATCTGATTTACTTTTACTAATAATCCATTAGCAATTCCTTTATCAATACCTTCTTGCAGACGAAGAACGTTTGTAACAAACAAATCATCTCCCACCAATTGACATTTACTGCCAATAGCTTGAGTTAATGCTTTCCAACCATTCCAGTCATCTTCTGCCATACCATCTTCAATTGAAATAATTGGGTATTGACTCACCCAACTTTCCCAGAATTTAACAAGGTCTTCACTACTTACTTCTTTTCCAGAACTCTTATGGAAAACATATTTTCCTTTTTTACCATCCCACAACTCACTATTTGCAGCATCCATTGCAATAGCTACTTCTGTTCCAGTTTTGTAACCTGCTGCAGTAATTGCTTCCAATACAGTTTCAATAGCTTCTTCGTTACTTTGAATATTTGGCGCAAATCCACCTTCATCTCCAACGTTTGTACTGAAACCTTTCTTCTTTAAGACACTCTTCAATGTGTGGAAAATTTCAACACCCCAACGCAAGCCTTCGCTAAAACTCTTTGCACCAACAGGCATAATCATAAATTCCTGAAAGTCAATTTTGTTATCAGCATGCGCTCCACCATTCAAAATATTCATCATTGGAATAGGCAAGGTTCTTGCATTTGTACCACCTATATAACGATATAAAGGTACACCTGCTTCTTCAGCAGCAGCTTTTGCAACAGCCATACTAACAGCCAAGATTGCATTTGCACCTAATTTAGCCTTGTTTGCAGTACCATCCAATGCTATCAAAGCCTCATCAATAGCAGCTTGCTGTGTAATATCAAAACCAGTCAAGGCCTCAGCAATAATTTCATTTACATTGTTTACTGCTTGTAAAACACCTTTACCTACATAAACTTTTTTGTCATTATCACGAAGTTCAACCGCTTCATGAATACCTGTGCTAGCTCCACTTGGAACTGCTGCACGTCCTAATGCACCATCTTCTGTGGTAACATCAACTTCTACTGTAGGGTTGCCACGGCTATCTAAAATTTGACGGGCATGTACATCAATAATGTAACTCATAATCCTTATTTGTTTTTTGTTATAAAATATTTTTCTAAACTTTGTATTCTTTAAAATTTGCCGCAAAAGTAATAACTATTTTGATGCAGTAACCTGTCTAAAAACAGTCTCGAGGTTGACATTGCTTTGGTTTTTTAATGAAATTACATTTAAATTATTCTTAAATACCAATTCCATCAATTGTTTTCGCAATAAATCAGGTTTATCCGTAGTAAAAATCCATGTATTATCCGAAACTTTAATTGGATTTTCAAACCCTTCAAAAAGGCTTTCTGAAACCGATTCTTGAAACTCAATGATAATGCTTTCCGAAAATTTGCTCCCAGTAAGATTCGTTAATAAATTATCCTCAACAATCACACCTTTATTAATAATGATTACCCTATTGCAAATTGCTTCAACTTCATGCAAAATATGTGAAGAGAATAATACAGTCTTATTTATCCCTTGCTCTTTTATTACATTTCTGATTTCTATAATTTGATTCGGATCCAACCCACTCGTTGGTTCATCCAGAATTAATACCTCTGGATCATGAATTAATGCAGCCGCTAGCCCAACACGCTGCTTATATCCTTTAGAAAGCTGTCCAGTTTTCTTTTTACTTTCATTGATAAGACCAGTTAAGTTGATAACTCTTTCCACCGCATTCTTTATATCGCTTACACTATGCACTCCTGCAACAAAGGATAAATACTCTCGTACATACATATCATAATATAATGGATTTGCTTCAGCGAGATAACCAATTTTCTTTTTTGTTTCGATAGGATTCTTTGCAACATCTATCCCACTTACTAAAACACTCCCAAAATCAGCAACAAGATAACCAGTAATTATTTTCATAGTCGTACTTTTTCCTGCACCATTTGGCCCTAGAAAACCGACTATTTCACCTTTGCTAATTGAAAAATTTATATTATTTACAGCTTTCTGTGAACCGTATATCTTAGTTAAACCACTTATTGTTATCGACATGTTTTAAACAATTTCTGTTTAGTTTTTTTTTATTTCCAAACATATTGCGACAAATGTAACAAAATTCAACTTCCTAGATTATTAATATAAAAAATGACAGTACGAATAGAAATTACATTTCATTAAAATAAATAGCGCTGTTGACATTCCATTCAATTCAACAGCGCTATTTATTTGAGTATTCTTAAAATTTACTATCTACGCTTAAAATCTGCCTTATCCCCTTCTCTACGAGGTTCAGGCTGTACCCTAGAAGGAGCAGCGGCTGGTTCTGTTTTAGATGGAGCTTGTGTTGAAGGTCGCCAACTATTATTCTCCCGCGTTATTGGTCTTGCTAATGGCCTATCATTATTGGGATTAGACTGTGGTCTGCCAAATACATGGTTGGCAGGTTGACTTTCTGCCTTTGGAACATTCTGCGTACCAGAAGTATTATTTTGCGGTGTACTTACATTATTAGGTGCGGTCGCTTCAGGTTGTGTAAAAGGTCTGCCAAATCCATTATGATTTATATTATTACCATCATTATTTCTTGGACGTCCAATATTACTTGGTGAAGAACCATCTTGAGGTTTAGGCTTGCTTATACTATTATCCACATTCGCTGCCCCATTATTATTTTGCGGTGTACTTACATTATTAGAACCAGACGCTTCAGGTTGTGTAATAGGTCTGCCAAATCCATTATGATTTATATTATTACCATCATTATTTCTTGGACGTCCAATATTACTTGGTGAAGAACCATCTTGAGGTTTAGGCTTACTTATACTATTATCCACATTCGTTACCCCATTATTATTTTGCGGTGTACTTACATTATTAGAACCAGACGCTTCTGGCTGTGTAATAGGCCTACCAAATCCATTATGATTCATATTAGTTCCTTCATTGTTCCTTGGACGACCAATATCATTAGAGGACGAACTGCCTTGTTGATTATGTTTACCAAATCCATTATCGGCAGCATTTGTGCCATTGTTGTTCTGTAAATGATTGTTATTTCCTTGATTATTCGGAGCTGTAGGATTCGGTCTTGTAATTGGCCTTCCATACACATTATTCGAATGATTATTAATTTGAGGATAAACAACATCCCCTCCTTTATTTATTCCATTATGATTACTTATAGGAGATGATGCATTCCAATGACCCACATTATGATTAATATCACTAGTAGTTGCCCCATGAACATGATGATATAAATTACCATTATGATTATTCACTTCAAAAGATTGATGGTTATTTACCCTCCCAGGATAGTTTACCGAATAGTTTGAAGGTCTTCCATAATTAATCCTAGGACGATTGATTTCAACTTCTCTCCTACCATAATATCCACCATTGTAGCCCCAACTTCTATAAGAAGGATGATAAGCTCTAGGCCCAAACCAGCCATGTGCGTGAGGATTGTAATCATAATAACTCCATCCAAGACCGTATCCTGATTCATAACCTATACTCCAACCTGTCCAAGGATTGTAGGTCATTCCAAAACCCCATGTATAAGGACGGGCATAATAATGTTTCCTATACCAAGAATGATAATGCCAACCTGTTCCCCATACTACTGTAGGACCATAAACATAGCAGCCTAAATAGCCGGGAGTATAACCTGAATACACATAGTCAGAGTTATAATCATAAACATTTACATACTTTACATTATAGGCAATGTTATCTGCTGGAATATTATTTACATCTGAAGGTCTCTCAATAGAAACTTGCCAAGGGCCATCATAACGATTGCTAATATACCAAACGCCATTATCCACTGCATAATACATTCCATTTAAATTCGATTTTACCACAGTAATATTACTATTCTCTGCTACTAAAAGATTAGTCCCATTGATAGGATTAAAAATAGGAGATCCGTCATAAATAACAGTTGTTGTGGCTGTCCTTCTGTCAATTTTAGCTGTTTGAGGGATTTCTGCATCCATTAATGCCTCTTTTGCTGCACTAGTTCCAGCAACACTTGAAAGTACCCCATCCTTCTCTGTCCCTTCAGGTATTTTGGCAAAATCAGTAGGCAATTCATTAGCAGGTACATAAGTCCACCCAAAATTCAATGAAGTAGAAGTGTACCATCTACCTGAAATAAGTATATAGTTTTGTTGTGTATTAATATCTTTAAATATATCATTTAAGCTATTATCAACATACAATAAATTAGTACCCTCAACAGTCTGATAAGTTGGAACACCCTCTGTTTGTATCAATTCTGCAGGAGAGGTACTAACTAATATTTCAGTTGGTGTAGATGGTTTGTTCGGGTCATTATTATTACCATCCTTACTTATTTGTTGTTGAATCTGATTATTTAATTGCTGAATTCTAATAGGTAAGTTAGGTATATATTCCCACCCCGAAAGAATACTTCTTGAACTATACCAATGGCCACCACCGTATAAATAATATAAGTTGTCATCCTGATTCAATACAATTGTTGAAGGAGTATTCACTACCTTTTGCATTTCGGACTGTTTGTCCAATTGAAGTTTAGGGGAGCCATCAATGATTATTAAAGTGGTGGGTTTATCTCGATAAATAATATTTGGTGCATCATTCTTTAAATTCGGATCGTTTAATTGCTGAGTTTGTTTTACTGATGCTTTTAATTCTTCAATTGACAATTGCATTCCCCATCTTGGCACATCATTCTGAATAGTAGTAGTATATTCTTGTAATTGCAAAAAATCCTTAATAGCTGGAAACTTAGCTTCTTTAATTTTCATACTTTCAATGGTTACAAAACGGGAATTATTGTCACTTTTCAAATCTGCATCAAACCAGATTGATCCAAAAGTCTGATCCACATTTCGAGATGTTGCAATAGAAACAGCTGACCTCGCAGAGAAAGTATTGCCACTAAAACTTTCTGGTTGTGGTTGATATATAACAATCTTTCCGCCATTATCTAATTGAATTTCTTTTGGCCAATTGTTTTGTGCACAAACTGCACTATACCATAAAGTCAATATTATTAAACTAAAATTTATTAAAATCTTTTTCATTGTTCTTATTTTAGTACGGTAATGCAAATGGTGTTCCAAAATTTCAAGTCTCAATACCTTTCATCATATTTATTGCAATAGTACATCTATCTTTCAGAAAAATAAATAATTAAAATTTTCAATTATTTATGAAAGTAGTGGAAACTAGTATCAACATTTAATTCAATATTAACATTTA
>CANCKV010000207.1 GCA_947378615.1 Chitinophagaceae bacterium
TAACGGCTAATTTATCCGTCAATAATCTTAGTTTATTATCAGGTATCTTATTAAATGGGAATACATTCACAGTCAATGGGGCTATTTCTGGTACAGGTACTATAACAGGTTCAGCTACTTCTTCAATGAATATTTTAGGTTCAGGAACTATTTATTTTAACCAAAGCCAACCATCTATCACCAATACCTTAAATAATCTAGCTGTCAATACATCAGGGACAGTTACGCTTGGAAATGCGCTGAATATATTAGGAATCGTTCGGCCATTGTCGGGAGTCCTTGCATCTGCAGGAAATTTGACCCTTGTGGCATCCTTTAATGGTACAGCAAGAGTGACAGCAGTAGGAGGCAGCATTACAGGCAATGTAACCACACAATTATTTATTCCTTCAAAATCTGCTCGAAAATATAGTTTCATCGGAAGTACTGTTTCCCAACAAATTAATAACGCTTGGCAGCAACAGATTTATATTACAGGTGTAGGTAGTGGAGGGACTGTTTGCGGTACAAATGGAACCCAAATAAACAATAATGGATTCGACAAAACTCCATCAAATGCTCCTTCCATGTTTACTTACAATGCAATACCTGTCAATGAAAGTCGATGGATTTCAGTTCCAAATACAAATGCGACCAATCTGACTCCTGGTATTGGCTATCGTGTAAATATTAGGGGAGATAGAAATCAGGGTGATTGTAATGACCAATTAAATACTAATAATTCTTTGCCTCCCACAAATGTGTTACTTAGTGCAACCGGGCCATTATCTCAAGGTAATATTACCCTACAGTTGAACGATACTGCTCTCCATAAATACACTTTATTGGCAAATCCTTATCCGAATCCAATCAGTTTCACTTCATTTCAGTCTGCAAATAGTGCCATCAACAATAAGATGTGGACATATAGTCCTAAGGGAAATGGGAATTACACAACTTATGCAAATGGTATCATTACGAATGGTGCTAGCGGATATGATAATGCAAAAGGAGACAATTTAGCAATTGGTCAGGCCTTCTTTGTAGAGGCGAATAGTACAGGTACATCTGTTACTTTTAGTGAGGGGCATAAAACAGAGGGCGCAATTCCTAACTTTAATTATTTCGGCAATAATAAGGTTTCAATCATTCGTTTAGGATTAATGAATAGCCTTGATTCAATGCTTGACGAAACAGTCATCTCCTACAATGGTAGTGGTTCAGAAAAATATAATCAAAACCTCGATGCCATCTCATTTGGAGGTGGACAACAAGGTATTTCGACTTTGAAAGATAGTAATAAACTTGCTATTGCTACTCGTCCTATTACAAAAAGTAAGGATAGTGTTGCTATTGCAATTAAGAGTAATAATATTAGTCAATTTCAATTGAAATTAAAGGGTGTAAGTGGCTTTGATTCTTCTCTTCAAATCATGCTGATAGATAGATTCATAGGGATTTATCAATATTTAAAAGTAAATGATATATATAAATTCAATGTGACTAACGATTCGCTTAGTAAAGGCAATAATCGATTTGTGTTATTGGTTAATAAGTCGGGCATTCTACCAATTACTTTTACCAATATCACTGCAGAAAGAATATTGGACAAGGCGTTTATTAAATTTAAGGTATCAAATGATGGAAATGTGCAATCTTATCAATTACAAAGAAGTGTTGATGCAATAAATTATTCTACTATTAATCAGCTAAGATTGTCAACAAATGAGGGGGGCTATACATTGATAGATTCATTGCCAATTGAAGGCAATTGTTACTATCGTATTCAAGCAACAGAATCGGATAGAAATGAGTATAGTCCGTCCGTTTCTTTGAAGTCTTCAGTAGTTAATGGTTTTATTACCGTTTATCCCACACTCTTAAAGGAACGGATGATTAATATTCAATACAGCAATATGCCTTTAGGAAAATACATTGTCATTATCAATAATGGACTTGGGCAACATATCTACAGTACAACTTTCGACAATTGGATAGGAACAGGAAAACTGACACTTGATTTGACTTCAATAGCATTAGTGTCGGGTAGCTATTTTATACAGATTCAGAAAGGAGAGGGGAGTACCTATATAAGTAGGATTGTTGTGGAATAATTAATCGAAGAATTCTTGATTTTGTTGGATTGTTACAATTAACTTTTGAAAAGCTTTATGTATTTAATTATAATTGTCGCATTATTCATAAAGCATTCATGTATTTGTAAAATGTACATTTGCAGATTATTGAATCTTGAAAATCAATTTTATTATGCAAAAGATTATAACGATTACCCTTAATCCTTCTCTTGATAAGGGAACTACGGTAAAAGCAATTGTTCCTGAAAAGAAATTAGCTTGCAGTTTTCCAATATTAGAACCCGGTGGAGGTGGAATAAATGTATCTAGGGCACTTGACCATTTGGGTTGCAATACAACTGCAATATTCATGTATGGTGGTTATACAGGCAATAAGTTACTTGAAATGATGAATGCCACTAATATTGAATGTGTTGCTTTCGAAATAGATGAAGATACTCGTGAGAACTTGATAGTTGTTGATACAACGTTAAATGCACAATATAGATTTGGTATGAAGGGTGCGGCACTGACAGAAAAGGAATGGCAAAAGCCGCTGACATATTTAGAAAATAATGACGGTTATGAATATGTTGTAGCTAGTGGTAGCCTACCTCAAGGTGTTCCTTTAGACTTTTTTGGAAGAGTTGCATCTATTGTACAACGCAAAGGGGCTAAATTAATCATTGATACTTCAGGCGAGGCACTTAAACATGCAGTAAAGGTCGGGGTATTCCTTATTAAGCCAAACCTAGATGAACTTTGTTATCTGAATGGAGTAGAAGAGATAAAACCAGAAAATGTAGAGTTAGCTGCAAAAAATATAATTCAAAGTGGAGGTGCAGAAATCGTAGTCGTTTCTATGGGAGCTTATGGTGCGGCCTTGATTACTGATAAAGAAAACTTTCAAATTCCTTCTCCAAAAGTGAAATTGAAGAGTACCGTTGGAGCCGGAGACAGTATGGTGGCTGGACTTGTTTTAGGAATTACTCAAAAATATAACTTGAAAGACCTGTTGAAATTGGGAATTGCTTGTGGTTCTGCTGCTACGATGAACGAAGGAACGGCATTATGTAAAAAAGAAGATGTGGAAGAATTATTTCAATTATTAAAAGGTGATGTGTAAAAGTCTATTGAAAAATATAAATTCATAAATGGCAGAATGAGAAAAATGTGAAGCAATCCAAGATATTATGGAAAAGTAGATAATGAAAGTCAAGACATTAAGTATTGCTCTAAATTTAAGATATCTGCTGTATTCTTCTCTTCTTACTATATACCGATGATGGAATAACAATAGATGTGGAAAAATGTAAGACCAATCTTTAGGTTTGTATATACTTAAAATTAGGAGTTTTATTAATAACAAAAAGGTTATCAAATAAATCCCAACAACATAAAATATTCTAAGCAAAATCTCAATCATCTGTATAGTTAATTATAGCAAAAAAGTTACAATCGGGTGCTTTGAATTTTACAATTTACAAGCGAATATAAAAGCAAATAAAACACAATGAATAAATAATCATAATTTATAAAGAAAATTGTGCCAAAAATTACTTATTCAATAAGGAACTGTAATTTTTTCAATACTTATTTATTTTGTGCAATCTATATTTTGTACATTTTGATTTAGATTATTCCATTTCGTATCTATTTAAGAATGAAAAATGAGTGAATGCAATTGTCGAATTTGATTATATTTAAATTGCGTAGTATTGCAATCTAAATAAACAACTTTAAATATGAAAGAGAGTGTATTGTTTGCTATTGTAACTTTCTGTTTCTTAGGAATTCTTAACAGCCAAAATATTCAAATTTACCCGACTAGTTGGTGGGTGGGAATGAAATGGAACAAAGTTCAGTTGTTAATCAAAAGTGATTCTTCTGGTTTTGATAAAGAAAAGCTATCTGTAAATTATCCTGGTATTACTATTTTAAAAGTAAATCAATTGGATAATAGTAAATATATTTCAGCTGATATTATCATTTCACCTTTATCTAAACCTGGCATAGTGTCCTTTAATTTTAGTAAGAATGGGAAAACTCATACAGTAAGATGGAATTTAGAGACTAGAAGAAAAGGAAATGGTACTAATTATGCTCAAGGTGTAACTTCTACTGATTTCATTTATCTTCTTATGCCAGATAGGTTTAGTAATGGTGACGAAAGTAATGATAAAATTTCTGGCATGAGGGATCAAAGTCTTAATCGGGACTCCATTTATCATCGTCATGGTGGAGATTTTCAAGGTATCATCAACCACTTAGATTATTTGCAAAATCTTGGAGTTACCACTCTTTGGATGACGCCTGTTTTAGAAAATGATATGCCGAACCGTACAGAACATGGTTATGCATTTACCAATCATTATAAAATTGAACCTCGATTTGGTGGTGCTGAATTGTATAAGCGGCTTAGTGATTCGCTTCATCGCAGAGGAATGAAACTAATTCAAGATGCTGTATATAATCATACCGGAAGTTTTCATATCACCAAAATTGATCCTCCAACAAAGGATTGGTTTCATCAATGGCCTAAATATACACAGACAAGTTTTAAGGATCAAACCTTATTTGATCCACATGGTTCTAAGTATGAATCAAAGATTACTTCTGACGGATGGTTTACTACAGAAATGCCCGACCTTAATCAAGCAAATCCTTTTGTGGTTAATTATTTGATTCAACATGCAATTTGGAGTGTTGAGGAGTTTGGAATTGATGGTTGGAGAATTGATACCTACATTTACAATGACATTCCTTTTATGAACCGATGTAACAAGGCGCTACTTGATGAATATCCGCATATTACTATGTTTGGGGAAACATGGGTAAATTCTGTCATTAATCAAAGTTATTTTGTAGAAAATAATTACAATATCCCCTTAAAAAGTAATTTGCAAGGAGCCACTGATTTTCAAACCTTATTTAATGGTATTCAACCTGCAATGCAAGAAAAATATGGATGGAATGATGGTGTCACTAAACTTTATACTACTTTGGCTCAGGATTTTGTGTATAAGGATCCTACTAGAAATGTAATTTTTCTAGATAATCATGACATGACCCGTTTCTTTAGTTATGTAAAAGAAGATGTGGATAAACAAAAGATGGGCATAGAATGGTTACTGACAAGTAGGGGGATTCCTGAGTTATATTACGGTACAGAAATATTGATGAAAGGAGAAAGCAACCCTGACGGATGGGTACGATTAGACTTTGCAGGTGGTTGGAAGGGTGATAAGAAGAATGCATTTACTGGGACAAACCTTACTCCACAAGAAAAAGAAGTACAAGACTTAGTAAAAAAACTAGCTAACTATAGAAAGCAATCTAGTGCTTTAAAAACAGGTAAACTAATGCAATATGTACCCTATGATGGATTGTATGTATATTTCAGGTACGATGACAAACAGACTATAATGTGCGTTATGAATACGAGTGACAAAGAGCAATCAGTGGACACCGATAAATATGAAGAGCGGACAAAAGGATTTAATAAGATGACTGATATTATTTCTGGGAATACAATATTTGGCAATAAAATTTCTATTCCTTCAAAGAAGATGTTCCTATTGGAATTGGGCAAATAAGATTCCTTTTGAATCAAATATAGAAGTATTGGTTACTAAGGATGGGTGCATAAAAGTTTTTGCTTAAAGAGTTTCGTGGAGACACGAACCTCGGCAGTCTGCCTAGCGGCGTGTCCTCACGCCGCGAAAAACTTTTATGCACCGCTCAGGATTATCCTTGATAAAAAAAACGATGCGTTGTAATTAACGCATCGTTTTTTTATTAAACATCATCGGTTTTGAGTGAAATGCAATTGCCAACAATTATATTTCACTAATCTTTATTGAGGGTTCCTTAGTTTACTTTTATTCTTACTATAAGTAAAGTAAATAACAAATCCAATCAATAGCCAAACTATAAGCCTTAGCCAGTTAGTCCAACCCAAACCAAAAATCATGGCACCGCAAACCAATATACCTAGTATTGGAACAAATGGAACCCAAGGTGTTCTAAATTCCCTTTTCATTTCCGGATTAGTTTTGCGCAAAACAATTACTGCTACACAAACGAGCATAAAGGCAAATAAGGTTCCAATACTTGTCATGTCACCTACGATATCTCCAGGAATAAATGCAGAAAACAATCCTACCAAAATCAATATAAATAGGCTTGCCTTGTGTGGAGTCTGGTATTTTTCGTGAACATCACTGAAT
>CANCKV010000208.1 GCA_947378615.1 Chitinophagaceae bacterium
CCCATATTTCATAACCCATATTTCATAATTCATATTTCATAACTCATATTTCATAATTCATATTTCATAACTCATATTTCATAACCCATATTTCATAATTCATATTTCATAATTCCTATTTCATAACTCCCCCTCTCCTACTTACATTTGCAGCATGGAATTTCAACTTAACGCTCCCTACAAACCTGCTGGCGATCAACCTTTCGCAATTAAACAGTTAGTTAATGGTATTGAACAAGGAGAAAACTATCAAACTCTTCTTGGAGTTACAGGTAGTGGAAAGACATTTACAATGGCAAACATTATTGCTACCACTCAGCGTCCCACACTTGTACTTACCCACAATAAAACCCTCGTGGCGCAGTTATATGGTGAATTCAAACAATTTTTTCCTGATAATGCAGTTGGATATTTCGTCAGTTATTACGATTACTATCAGCCTGAAGCGTACATGCCAGTAAGCGATACCTACATAGAAAAGGATTTAAGTATCAATGAGGAATTGGATAAACTTCGTTTGCAAGCTACAAGTGAACTATTAAGTGGTCGAAGGGATATCATTGTAGTGGCAAGTGTAAGTTGTATATATGGTATGGGAAATCCAACAGAATTTGCCAATGGAGTCGTTCGGATTCAGAAGGGGCAGGTTATATCAAGACAAGGATTTCTTCATGCACTTGTCAATAGTTTGTATCAGCGTAGTCAGGGGGAATTTGGCAGGGGAACCTTTCGTGTGAATGGCGATACTGTCGATATTAACCTCCCTTATCTCGACATTGCTTATAGGGTTACTTTCTTTGGAGATGAAATTGAAGAGATAGAAAGTCTTGAGAAAGAAACGAGTAAGCGCATAGGTCTTTTGGACAATGCTGCTATTTTTCCTGCGAATCTTTACTTAGCACCCAAAGATATCATGGTGCAAGTAATCAATGAAATTCAGGACGAGATGATGGCGCAGGTAGAATATTTTAAAGCGACAGGTAAACATATTGAGGCACAACGTGTAAAAGAAAGGGTAGAATATGATTTGGAAATGATTAGGGAGTTAGGGTATTGTAGCGGCATCGAAAACTATTCTCGATTCTTTGATAGAAGAGAACCCGGAACTAGACCCTATTGTTTATTGGATTATTTCCCAAAAGATTTTCTTTGTATGATTGATGAGAGCCATCAGACTATTCCACAGATTACTGGTATGTATGGTGGTGATAGAAGCAGAAAGATGGTTTTAGTTGATTATGGTTTCCGTTTACCGAGTGCTATGGACAACCGTCCTTTGAACTTTTCTGAGTTTGAAAATTTGATTGGGCAATGTATTTTCGTAAGTGCCACGCCTGGAGAATATGAATTGCAACAAACAGGCGGTGTGGTAGTAGAACAAGTGGTTAGACCTACAGGATTGTTGGAACCTCCGATAGAAGTCCGCCCTTCGGTAAATCAGATAGATGACTTGTTGGATGAAATAGACAAAACGGTAAAAAAAGGAGATAGAGTATTGGTGACCACCCTTACTAAAAGGATGGCAGAAGAGATGGATAAGTATTTGGGCAGGATTAATATCAAATCAAAATATATTCATAGCGATGTAGATACTTTGGAGCGGATAGAAATATTGCGGCAGTTACGATTGGGTGAAATTGATGTATTGGTGGGTGTAAATCTGCTTAGAGAAGGGCTTGATTTGCCTGAAGTTGCCCTTGTTGCCATATTAGACGCAGACAAAGAGGGATTCTTACGTAATGAACGTTCATTGACACAGACTGCAGGACGTGCGGCGAGAAACGTAGATGGGAAAGTCATATTTTATGCCGATAAGATGACAATGAGTATGCAACGTACTATTGACGAAACTGCTAGAAGAAGAGAGAAACAAATTGCCTATAATATTCAGCACAACATTACACCTACTACTGTAAATAAGTCTATTGATCAAATAATGAAGCAGACATCAGTATTGGATATCAAGGGTTTTGATGCGAATAAGCCTTATGCAATTGTTGATGAGGCTCAACTAAATGTGGCTGCAGAAGAACAGATAAGTTACAAAACAATTCCTCAAATTGAAAAGGTGATTGCCCAAACAAAGAAACAGATGGAGAAAGCTGCTCGAGATCTAGACTTTATGGAAGCCGCTAGACTTAGGGACGAAATGTTTCGATTACAAAAGGAATTAGAAGGGATGAAATAATTATTAATGGTTAATGAATAATGGTTATTTGAAGGTTCATATTTATCTTATAGAATTACATTGATTAACTTTTGGATTGTAACAAAATCTAATTCATTCGTTCATAAAATAAGTTTTATAACAATTAGAAAATCATTGATTTGTGCTACTTGTAAAACAACAAACCTAATAGGAAATCTTTCCAATAACTCAAGTAACTAATTTTGAATTACAATATGTTTCTAACGTATAACCTAAAACGTAAAACGTAATACTTAATACTTAATACTTAATAATGTGAATCAAGGGTTGAAATAGGCTTGGATAAGTGCCGTAGGCACGAAATATTGGTAGGAAATATATGAATTTAATTGGCTAAAGTCCCGTTAGGGACGACATATCATTAAAAATTTATTAAGGAAACGCTTTTTATGGAACAAACTTTTAAATATGTCGTACCTACGGCACTTTGAACTAACTAATATTGGCATTACTACCAATATTTCGTACCTACGGTACTTTCAACCCTTGATTCGCATTAATACTTAATACCTAAAACCTAATACTTACAACTTTCCATAATGCCTAAAAACAAGTGTATAAAATGAAACAGCAATCATCAATGCAATAATCCCTTCTGATAGAATTGTATTTGGTGCACCCAAAAAGTGAGATACTGTTCCAATCAATAAGGCACCTAAAGGTTGCATTCCAAAGAATGCCATTGCATAATAACTGATGACTCTTCCTCTCATGTCGGGCGTTGCAGTTGTTTGTACTATTGTATTCGTAATTGTAATTTGCGACATCATTCCGATACCTGTAACAACTGCAAAGAGCATAGAAAGTGGTAAATAATGAGTATGTGAAAATAAGATAAGACCTGTACCAAATATTAGAGTATTGATGAATAATATCTTTCTAAGATTTACATTCGGTTTTAAGGAGGCGAGGAATATGGTACCAAATATTGCCACTAATCCAAAGCAACTATTTATGAATCCAAAAGTCGATGCATTCCCTTTAAAAATTTCTTTGGCATATACTGGCAATAATGTTGTGAAGGGCAAGGCGAATAAACTCATAAAGGCTAATGATAGAATTACAAACCCAAGTTCGGGTGTTCTTTTTAAATAACTAAATCCTTCCTTAAATTCTGTAAGTGCTTTTTTTGAAGTCTCTGAAGGAATATACTTTGGCAAGCGCATCATCAATAAGGAAATCAAGACAGCGGCAAAACTAGCTGCGTTGATAACAAAGCAAATTCCTGCACCAAACCTTTCTAGAATAATGCCTGCCAATCCAGGGCCTAATAGTCGGGCAAGATTAACCATTGAAGAGTTTAGGGCAATTGCATTAGAAAGATGCTCTTTATTATCCACCATTTCATAAACCATTGCTTGTCTTGCAGGAACATCAAACGCATTGATAATTCCCAATAAGGTACTTAACGTCAAAATTTCCCATATCTCATAATGAATGAATAGAACTAAAATTGCCAACAAAGTTGCTTGTACCATTGAGGCAATCTGTGTGGTTAAAAGTACTTTAAAACGATGATAACGATCCGAAACTACACCACCCAACAAAGAAAACAGAAAAGAAGGAAATTGCCCTGCAAAAACGGCTACGCCAAGCATGAAAGTAGAGTGAGTATGAATATAGATAATCCAATAAATGGCAGTTCGCTGCATCCATGTGCCAATTAGAGAAATAGACTGCCCTGTAAAGTACAATCTGAAATTCCTACTACCAAATGCATTGAATGTATTCATCTTTTTTAATTAATAATTGCTAATGGTTAATTATTAAATATTAATGGTTAAAGGAAATTAGTATATGAAAAAATGGATAATTATAAGTATTGCAACTTACAATTATCCATTTAATAATAAAAATTAACCATTAACAATTAACCATTACTTATGCGTTTCTGTTGATGCAATTCAAATCTTCGAATGCTATTTCCAAACGCTTGCTGAAACTTTCTTCACCCTTACGAAGCCAATTACGTGGATCGTAATGTTTCTTGTTTGGCTTGTCGTCACCTTCAGGATTACCTAATTGTCCTTGTAGATAACCTTCATATTTCTTATAGTTATTCAAGATTCCTTCCCAGAAAGCCCATTGCAAATCGGTATCAATATTCATTTTGATAGCACCATAGCTAATTGCTTCTCTAATTTGATTTTGAGGGCTACCACTACCTCCATGGAATACGAAGTAAACAGGTTTAACTCCTGTGCCTAATTCTTTTTGAATATAATCCTGACTATTCTTCAAAATGATAGGACGCAATTCAACGTTTCCAGGTTTGTAAACACCATGAACATTTCCAAATGCAGCTGCAATTGTAAATAAATTGCCCACTTTACTTAGTTCTGTATAAGAATAAGCTACATGTTGTGGTTGAGTGTAAAGCTTGTCATTTTCAACATCACTATTGTCCACACCGTCTTCTTCTCCACCTGTAACGCCTAATTCTATTTCAATAGCCATTCCCAAAGGTTTCATTCTCTTGTAGAATTCAACTGAAGTATGAATATTTTCTTCAAGTGGTTCTTCACTCAAATCTAGCATGTGAGAACTAAATAATGGCTGTCCTTTTTCTTTATAAAATTGCTCGCCTGCATCAATCAAACCACTGATCCAAGGCAACCATTTCTTCGAAGCATGGTCTGTATGTAAAACTACAGGTACACCGTAATACTTCGCAACATTATGAATATGTAAAGCTCCAGAAACACCACCTGCAATATTTGCCTCGTAGTTCCCGTTTGGCATACCTTTTCCTGCGATAAACTGTGCACCTCCATTTGAAAACTGAATGATAACGGGTGAATTTACTTTTGCTGCTGTTTCTAATACAGCATTAATTGTATTTGTGCCAATTGTGTTGACAGCAGGCAATGCAAATTCATGCTGCTTTGCATCTTGCAATAGCGCCTCTAACTCTTCTCCGAATAGAACCCCCGGTTTGTACTTTTTCATGTTAATTTATGTATTGATTAGTTAAAAATTGTGAAGCCGCAAGATAAGGGTTCTTTAAATTAGTTGGCTAATGATTAATATCAATCAGTTTATTAATTTTTTACCATTAGGTGATATTTGTCAACTTTCAATAAATTTTATCGACTTCTACTCATACAATTTAACAAAAACTCTTATTTTAGCTGCCTAAAAATTATAATTACATGAAAAAGGTTTTATTGTTTCTATTAGGTGGTGTATTGATTTCTTCTGCATCGCAAGCTCAATCTTTATTGGATCAGGCAAAATCTTCTGCTCAAGGAGTTGCAAATTCTGCCTCTACTCAAGCAAAAGCAACTGTAGATGGTGCAAAACAAGCTGCTACAGGTCAGGCTAAGAATGCGGCATCTGCTGCAACTAACATCAAAACAGATGCTACAAACAAGGCAAAAGCTACTGTAGCAGGTGCAAAAGACAAAGTAAATACACAAGTGAGCGGCGGTAATACTACTGCAAAACAAGCTACTACTACTGCAACGACAACAACTGCAGCTACAACAGCTTCGACTACAAAAACTGCTGCGACTGCAAAAACTGCTGTAAAAGCAAAGGCCGATACTACAGCAAAGAAATTAAAGAAAGACGGTACTCCTGACAAGCGTTTTAAAGCAAATGCTCCTGCTGCTCCCAAATTAAAGAAAGACGGCACTCCTGACAAGCGTTTTAAAGAAAATAAAACAAAATAGGCATAGGACTTATTAAATAGATAAAGGAGAATACAGAAATGTGTTCTCCTTTTTTTTATCATATACGGATATTCAAATTATATACAAGAAGCAGGATGATTGACAGGCTAAGACAGTAATTAGAGTTGCACAAGTTTTTGACATGATATTGAAGTTGGCTAAGAATATCAGCATTACTGTCACACTGAGGCAGTAATTAGAGTTTCTTAAGTTTTTTGAGATGACAGTATTTACAACAAAAAAAGGTTTCTCGAATGTCATCCCGCAGGCATCTCTACCACAATAAACAGTTGTTTAATTTTGATTAGATCCCTTCGGGATGACAGCTAGAGTAAAACAAAATAGCTGATTTCTTCCTCTTTTAAATGCATTTACCCATGTTTCAAA
>CANCKV010000209.1 GCA_947378615.1 Chitinophagaceae bacterium
TCCTGAATCGTTAAGGCTAAATATGCACTCCTATCAAAATACTGACGAGTTTTAATATTAATAAAATTCATTTGTTCAGGCGATTCGTCGAAGCCCTTCACTGATTTGGATGCATTACTATCTAAATAAAGGCTTTGATTTTCTCTCATAGCAACTTCTTTTCTTTCATTTCTGTGCGCCCCCCAAATATAAGTTTCTGTACCCTTTGCAGCACTTGGAATGGAAGTATATTTATATTCCTTTACTCTTCTAGTTAGTTTCTTATGTCCCTTGTGATAAGTTTCTGTTTTATATCCAACAAATTGAGCTCTTCGTCCGGCATCTGCACTATTACAATGGATACACACAAACAAATCCCCCTTTGCTTGATTGGCAATCTTTGCTTTTTCAATCGGTGAGTCATACACATCAATTCTTCTAGTTAAGACCAACTCAATGTCAGGAATTTGGTCCTTAAGCATCTCTTCTAATTTCAAAGAAATAGCTAATGCAACATCTTTTTCATTAGAATATTTTCCTGGTGCTCCTCCATCGTGACCTCCGTGTCCTGGGTCAATTACTATTTTTCTTAGCCTTGATTTTTGTTGATGTCCGCGGTCCTTAGTTGAAAAAGAGGTGAGTAATGCAGCGCAAATACTAACTAAAATCAGTGTGAAATATCTCTTGTTTATCATGTCTTAAAAAGTTAAAATATATTTTATGAATGCTATAGTTGCTTTAGCACCTATTTTTGCCCACTACTCAATATGGACAAACGTAGCACATTTATAATAAAAACAACTTGGGCAGTTATTGCGTCCGTGTTTTCATTCATTTTTTGTTTGCAATTAATGGCAAATCAATTGAATAAATCCAAAGTGCCTGTGCAAAAATTTGTTAATGCTGACACTATCCCATTTTCCTCTAATGTCCGCAAAAATATAAAAGATACTCTTAATAATATAAAAAAGTCAATAATCGGGGATACTTCAATTTCAAAGATAGATTCTATCACTAAAATTGATACATTATCTATCTCAAAAGATAGTCTTGATGCTCCAATAAAGTATGAAGCGTCCGATTCAGGAGTTTTAATTATTCCTACAAAAGAGTTCTATTTATATGGTAAGGCAAAAGTGTCTAATAAAGATGTGAATCTTGATGCAGCTACCATCAAATACAGTCAAGGTATTCAGACAGTTCAAGCTTATGGTGCAACGGATACTTCGGGCAATCCTAATAGTAAACCTAAATTAGTACAAGGGGAAACTAAAACAATTAGTGATTCCATTGCTTTTAATCTTAAAAGTTTGAAAGGGCTTACAAAGAATACTTATCTACAGGATGGTGAGATGTACATAAATGCCAAAGTATTAAAAAAGGTTGATAAACAAGATTATTATGGGTATGATACTCGTTTCACCACTTGTAATCTCGATACTCCACACTTTGCATTTAGGGCAAGAAGAGTAAAAATTGTAACAAATAAATTAGCAGTTACTGGGCCTACACATCCTGAGGTGGAGGGTATTCCCATTCCAATAGGCATTCCCTTTGGTATTTTCCCTTTAGCTCAAGGTCGTCATTCGGGTGTGTTACCACCTGCATTTGCAGAAAGCGAAAGCTATGGTTTAGGATTAGAGGGGTTAGGTTATTATAAAGTAATTAGTGATTATGTTGATTTAACCACCCGAAGTAATATTTATTCTTATGGAGGATGGTCGATAAACACTAATACTAAATATCAAAAGCGGTATAGGTATCAGGGTTCTATGAATTTGACCATACAACATACTAAGGCATTAAATACGGCCACTTATGGGGCTCTTAATCCGGATGAATTTACTACTACCAATTCTTTTATGTTGAATTGGAGTCATAATCAGGATCAGCGTGTACGACCTGGAACTAATCTTAGTGCAAATGTAAATTTTGGAAGTACGAAGTATAATTCTACAGTTTTGAATAATCCCTATATTAATTTTCAGAATCAATTAAGTTCTTCGGTCAATTATTCAAAAGATTTTGGTGGAAAGGCAAATATCTCATTGAATCTTAATCATAGCCAAAATAGTACTACACACGTTGTCAATCTTGTGTTGCCTACGTTTACTGGAAGTATTGTTACATTTTATCCTTTTCAAAGGAAGGAAGCAGTTGGAACGCAACGATGGTATGAGAAGTTAGGCGTAGGTTATAGTGGCAACTTGACTAATCAGACTGCATTTTATGATACAGCATTTAGCTTTAAGCGAATGATAGATACCACACAGTGGGGGGCGACACATAATATCCCTATCTCCTTATCACTGCCTTCACTTGGTCCTATCACTATTTCCCCGGGTGTGTCTTTTTCACAAAAATGGTATGGTCAATCTATTGTAAGAAATTGGGATTCGGCCAATCAGAAATTGGATACTACAATTAGGAAAGGCTTTTATACAGGCAATCAGGTTTCCTTTAGCATTGGTGCAAGTACAAGAATTTTTGGAACTTATCTTTTTGGAAAGAACAGTAATATTAAGGCGATTCGACATGAAGTGAGACCAAGTATAAGTTTAAGTTATGTGCCAGATTTAGCTAGTAAATATTTTTATAATACTCAGGTAGATACAGCAGGGCATGTTGTAAGATTTTCAAAATTTGATGGAGTTACTCCAGGTGCTATTTCAGAAGGCAACTCAGGTTCTGTAAGTTTTGGATTGGATAATTTATTAGAAATGAAAGTAAAGGATTCAAAAGATACGACTAAGGTAGATGCCACCAAAAAGATTAAGCTGATAGACGGATTCGGGGTTAATTCTTCCTATAATTTATTAGCAGATAGTTTCGGTTTAGCACCCTTTCAATTTTATGCAAGAAGTACTTTGTTTGGAACAATCAATATTACCTCTAGTTTCTCAATGGATCCATATCAAGTGGATAAATATGGGTTTAGGCGAAATAAATTTGTGTGGAGTGGTAAAGACCTAAACTTTGGAAGGATTACTAATGGAAACGTCGCTATTTCAACTTCCTTTAAAAGTAAAACAAAGGATGGGAAAGCTAGTTCTTCCGATAGTATTCCTGTCGATAGATTTATGACGCCTGAGGAACAGCAACAGCAATTGCAGTATGTCCGTAGCAATCCAGCAGAATTCACTGACTTTAATATTCCTTGGTCACTTTCTTTATCCTATTCTTTGAATTATAATAAGCAATTGGAGGCTAACTATACCTACAGAGATGTCATCACATCGAGTGTTAATTTCAATGGAGACTTTAGCCTGACTGAAAAATGGAAACTAGGAGGAACAGGTTATTATGATTTTAGTGCCAATAAATTGCAGCAGTTAAGTATGTTTATAACAAGGGAAATGCATTGTTGGCAAATGTCAATTAATGTTAGTCCGATTGGGATGTATCGCTCTTTTAATATTACAATTAATCCTAAGGCGGGTATCCTAAGAGATTTAAAGATTAATAGAAGCAGGTATTTTTCTAATTATTAATTGATAAAGAAGACTTGTATTAATGGTAAATTGATTATGTAAGTAAATACAAATTATGTCTATTCATCCAAAAGATTTGACGATTTCAGATTATACATATCCCCTTCCTGAAGATAGGATTGCTAAAAATCCGTTACTACAAAGGGATGATAGTAAGCTTTTGATTTATAGGAAAGGAGAAATAACTGAAAGTGCATATAGGCATCTTGCTAGTCATTTGCCAGATAACACCTTATTGGTTTTTAATAATACTAAAGTTGTAGAGGCGAGAATAATCTTCAATAAACCTACAGGTGGCGAAATAGAAATATTTTGTTTGGAACCCGATGACAAATATGCAGACATTACTACTGCAATGCTGCAAAAAGGATATGTATTGTGGAAATGTTTAGTGGGAGGAGCGAAGAAATGGAAAGAGACTGCGTTAACAAAGCAAATTGTTGAGTCAGGGAAAATCATAAAGCTATCAGTCCAAAAAGTAGAACGCAGAAATGATTATTTCTTACTTGAATTTTCATGGGATGATGTATCACTTACGTTCGTGGAAATACTACACCTTGCGGGATTAATTCCATTACCTCCTTATCTGAACAGAAAAGCAGAAGAAACAGATAAAGTCACCTATCAGACTATCTACGCTCAACATGATGGGAGTGTTGCTGCGCCTACAGCAGGTCTTCATTTTACAAATGAACTTTTTAATAGTCTTTTGGAAAAAGGCATTAAAAAAGAATTTGTAACCCTTCATGTAGGGGCAGGAACATTTAAACCTGTTAAAGCTGCTACGATGGAAGAACATGAAATGCATGCGGAGTTCATCGATGTTTCAATCAGTTTTATAGAGACACTTCTTACTTCGAATGATACAGTTATTCCTGTTGGTACCACTTCTCTACGAACGTTAGAGAGTATTTATTGGTTGGGTGTAAAGATTAATAATCAATCAATCTTTATTCTTGAGGAAGGTTTAGGTCAATGGGATGCGTATAATTTGCCACAAAATATTTCGAAAGAAGTAGCTTTGACCGCTTTAATCAATTGGATGCAAGGTCAAGGCCTGAAACAATTGATTACAAAGACACAGTTATTAATTGCCCCGAACTATCAATTGAGAATCGCAAAGGCATTAATAACTAATTTTCATCAACCACAGAGTACATTGCTATTGTTAGTGGCTGCTATCATAGGAAATGATTGGAGAAGGATGTATGATTATGCGCTCGACAATGACTTCCGATTCCTAAGTTATGGTGATGGATGTCTTTTAATTGATATTTGATAATGGAAAATTGAAAATGATAACTAGAAACAAGTTATTCATTCTTTTAAAAACTCATATTTCATAACTTATAACTCTTTTAATTATGGCCATCGTATTATTTGACAACAGAAATAGAAAAATATTTCTCCCTTTGACTGCTACCCGTGCAATTGCAGATCTTCGGATGGGAATATTTACCATCAAGGAAAGATGGGAAAAGATGACAGGAGAAACTGTTTATGTACATACAGTTGACTATCTAAAACCACTGTACGAGAATATTCCTGAAGGAGAACATCTTTGGATAGATAGTACGGTGATTGTTTCAGAAGAATTATTAGAATCAATTAATGCACTGAAGCTGAATGAAGCATTGATGGATAATCAAGGACTCATTGCAGGAAAAACCAATCAATCAGCTAATTTCTTTGATTCTTTTAATAATTTGAACGGGTTTGAATCTCTAAAGGGGAATGAAGTTAAGCGACTAGAATTTCCACAACAGATATTTCAATGGAATAATCAATTTATAAAAAGTGACTTTAAGCTGATTACAACAAATCGTATTTCCGAACCAATTTCTGTCACTAATAACCTGATTAATCCTGAAGATATCTTTATTGAGGAGGGGGTAACGATGGAGTATTGCACCTTAAATGCTACTGCTGGACCAATATATATTGGTAAATATGCTACAATTATGGAAGGCTGTTTTATTCGGGGTTCGTTTTCGTTAGGTAATCATTCATTGATGAAGATGGGTGGCAAGATGTATGGGGCTACTACTATTGGACCAAATTGTGTAGTTGGAGGGGAAATAAAGAACATTGTGATGCAGGGAAATAGCAATAAGGCACATGATGGTTATTTAGGTGATAGTGTGATAGGGGAGTGGTGCAACTTCGGTGCAGGAACTAGTAATAGTAATGTGAAAAATACTGGGGGGGAAGTGCATCTTTGGAACTACGCTTTTAATGGGTACATCTCTGCAGGACAAAAATGTGGGCTAATAATGGGCGATTATAGTAGGGCAGCTATTAATAGCTGTATAAATACAGGGTCTGTGATAGGGGTTTGTGCAAATGTTTTTGGGGCAGGATTACTTCCGAAAGTGATTAGCGACTTTAGTTGGGGAATTAATGAGCGATATATTTTCGAAAAAGCACTTTCTGACATTAATAATTGGACTAAAATGAAGCATCATGACTTAAGTCAGGAAGAAATTGATGTACTTAGGGCTATATTTGGCGGCGTCGGTAATTGATGATCGATGATAGAAAATTAAAATAGATAAACTCGAATTTTATAACAATATAAATATATAACATGCGTAGAAAAGTAATCGCTGCCAATTGGAAAATGAATGGCACTTTAGAACAAGCAAACAGTCTTTTAGATGCTTTTGCAGCTGCCCCACTTACAGTAAATGAGAACAAAATAGCTGTATTTGCAGTGCCTGCACCCTATTTGATATTAGCTAAAGAGAAATTGAGTGGTCATCCTTATTTGTTTGCAGCTGCACAAAACTGCTA
>CANCKV010000210.1 GCA_947378615.1 Chitinophagaceae bacterium
TATTATCAGTTAAACACTCAATACTATTTGTAATCTTTTTGAATTTTACATGGTGCGAATTTAGACCATCCTCCATTATCTTACCTATTAGGTGAAGTGGATTCGGATTCGCCCCCGAAATAATTACAGTGCTATTATTGGCAGGCAAACTTCCTTCTACTACCCCAATTTTACTATAAGGAGACATATATATAGTGGCGAAATCAATACTTCCAATTACATCCGTCTTTATATTATTAATCAAAGGTGCAATTGTTTGTTCTGGCTTTGTGGAAATAATAATTGCCGAATCACCTTCTTTTTTTCCAGGTTTCAATGTCAGGTCATATTGATTCTCATACCAGTTTAATCCCCAAGAGCCCGCCCCATAATAGTTGCCCATATCTTCCCATGTCCATCCTCCTGGAATAGGTTGAAGTGAAAATGAAGAGGTGTTTAGCACTACATTACCATTAATTTTCTTGATTCCTGCTAAATCTATTGCGTTCATCCAATTGTTCAGAATGGTAGTGTCTTTTGTTGTTTTATATCTCCAACTTCCAAGTGTAGGGTCACCAAATCCATTAATGATTAAGTTTCCTGTTAATATTCCCTTTTTTATTTCTCCATTATAACCTAATTCAGTTTTATAATGGTAATCTTTGCCGAGCATTTCAAATGCAGTGACACTTGTAATTATCTTTTGGCAACTTGCAGGTGCAAGTCCTAATTGACTGTTATAATCGAAAACAACTTCATTTGTTTTGCTGTTGATGACATACAGACTCAAACTTGCATGTTTCAGTGAAGTATCAGTTCTAAGCTTTTCAAAAGAGGTTTGAAGTCGCTGTGAAATATTTTGTGAATAAATAAGTTGACTAGTATAAAGAAGGAAAATAAACAAATAAAGATGTCTCATTGTACGTATTAAAATATTAAAAAAAGTTGATGAAAAAACGAACTGTAGCAATAATTTTATCACTCTATTCACTCTAATCAGTGGATAAATGTACAGATAAGAAATTTAAATGAATAAACCTTTATAATATAAAATAAATATGAATACAGATTTTGCTTCCATAATAACGATTGGAGATGAGTTATTAATTGGTCAGGTGGTGGATACAAATAGTGCTTGGATGGCGCAGGAATTGAATAAAATTGGTATATCTATCAAGCACAGAATTGCTGTAGGGGATGTTTGGGATGATATTTGGTATGCATTAGATGAAGAGAGTAAACAGGCAAAAATTATTTTTATTACAGGAGGGTTAGGTCCAACCTCTGATGATATTACAAAGCCTTTGTTGTGTAAATATTTTGATGGGAAATTGAAGATAGACGAAGATACATTGGCACATGTAACGAATATATTTTTAGACGTGTTGAAACGACCTATGATTGATTTAAATTTAAAGCAAGCTGAAGTACCTGATACTTGTACAGTTTTAAGAAATGACAAGGGAACTGCACCTGGAATGATGTTTGAAAAAAATGGGAAAATATTTATTTCACTTCCAGGTGTACCTCATGAAATGAAATGGATTATGAGTAATGTAGTGCTCCCAATGTTACCCTCAAAGGTAAAGACTACTAATATAGAACATAGAACATTGCTTACTGCTGGTATTGGGGAAAGTTTTTTGGCTGAATTGGTTAAAGAAGAAGAAATCGCATTGCCACCTCAAATAAAATTAGCCTATCTTCCTAATTCAGGAATGGTGAGGTTAAGATTGACTGCAATTGGAGATAATAAAGAAATGCTTTCTAAACAAATCAACCTTTATTTCAATGCCTTTAAAATCAAGGTAAAGGACTATTTGGTTATTGATGAAGATTTGCCGATGCATTCATTGATTGGTAGATTATTAAAGGACAGAGGACAAACTGTATCTACTGCTGAAAGTTGCACAGGAGGCTATATTGCACATTTGATTACTTCCATTCCCGGTGCCTCTGCTTATTTTAAAGGGAGTGTGGTAAGTTATGATAATAGTATAAAAACTTCTGTTTTAGATGTTCCTGAATCTACATTAGAAACGTTTGGAGCTGTGAGTGAAGAAACGGTCATATTGATGGCTAAAAATGTGAGAGAAATTATGCAAACTGATTTTAGTATTGCAGTAAGTGGAATCATGGGGCCTGACGGTGGAACTGTGGAAAAACCTGTGGGAAAAGTTTGGATTGCTGTTGCAAATAACAAGGAAATTAGCACAAAAAGCTTTGAATTTCGTTACAATAGGGAAAGAAATATAGAATTAACGGCAATTAATGCCTTAAATATGCTTAGAATAGCAATTTGTGGATAACCAATGAATAACTTTTCAACACAATAATTTACTTTTGAATTTAGTTGAGAAAAAGTGTATTATTTAATTACATAAAATCATTATGATTTTACACAAAAGCTTGCACAATAAATAATACAAAATAAGATTTTACCGGTCTTAATGACCTTGAAAAACAATTTGTTGTATGGCAATAGCTGATTTGATAATGCCTAAAATGGGCGAAAGTATTATGGAGGCTACTATTTTGAAGTGGCATAAGAGGGTAGGGGATCATGTGAAATTGGACGAAACTGTTTTGGATATTGCGACTGATAAGGTAGATAGTGAAATTCCGTCTCCTGTTGCAGGAATTATTGCTGAAATTTTATTTCCAGTTAATAATGTCGTTCCAGTTGGTAGTGTAATTGCTAAAATTCAGACTGATGTGACTGTTTCTGTCATTAACCATCAAGAAGGGGGGGGGAATAATGATACTGTCAATACTTTTGCTTCAATCCCTCATACTAAGGTAGCAGCCCCAATTATTTCAGAAACATCTTTAATTTTACCAATAGAATCGGAACCTGTTATTCAACACTCTACTCAAAATATACAAGAGCCTGCTTTTATGGAATTGACAAACAAATCGTACGAAGAAAATACTCCCTTTCAACCTTTTAATAACGCACCTAAAACTGGTAATAACCGCTTTTTTTCACCATTGGTACTAAATATTGCAAATAGCGAAGGGATTGCTCTAAGTGAATTGGAAAGAATTCCTGGAACAGGTGCAGATGGAAGAGTTTCGAAGAAAGATGTTTTACAATATATTGCAGATAAAAGAACTGGCAAAGTTGCTGCTTTTGTACCAAATCAACCACCTCCACAGGTTGTATATGTTACACAGCCTGCTGTTCAGGAATATCATCATCAGCCAATAGCTGAGTCTGCACCTATTCAACAATTTGTACAAAATAAAGTTGCTGATACACCTGTTTACATAGCACCTCAACCTGCTGTTGAGCCTGTTTTACAACCAATTGTAGAGCAATCTGTTCAGTACCAACCGATTGTTGAGTTTCCAACTGAACAAAGTACATTTCATGAGCCTGTTATTTATCCGCAACCCAAACAGGAAAACATAATTCACGAATCATATGTTGACCAATTTTCACTTGCTGAGATTGAGGCTAAGCCTCAGCCTCCAGTTGAATTATTGTATCAACCGATTGTTGAAACTGAACATTACGTACAACCTGTTGTAGAACCTATTTATCAACAGAAAATAGAACAAGTTCAAACTGTTACACAACCAATTGATGAACTAGTGGCACAGCCAATTTTTGAAGCTGTACATACACCAATTGTTGAACCTGTTCAAGCTACAACACAATCTGTAGTTTCAGTAATTTCTGAAACAGTTATTGAACCTGTGCAGGCTTTTATCCAACCAGTTAATACGCCGATTGTTGAGCCTGTTCAAGCTATAGTACAACCTGTAGTGACACCAATTCCTGAATCAGGTATTGAACCTGTGCAGCCAGTTGTTCAAACTGTTGCCCCGCCAATAGTTGAGACAATAAGTGTGACTCAGCCTTCTACCACTGTTGAAATTAATCCGGCAATAGAACCTATTCAGTTGCCAAAAGTTGTAGAAGAATTGCAATCACCTAGTCTTGTTGTTCCTGTCGAAATTCCACCAATCGTTGTCGAGAAAAAGATTGAAGAAGTAATTACACCTGTTCCTCAAACAGAGCCTAGAATTCCTGTTCCTGTGGCTCCGGAATTAGCTCAACCCAAACCAATTCCTGTATATATGATTCCTGCTACTGCTCCTACTGTGCCTTTAGTAACACTTGCAGAAGGTGGTTCTGGAAAATATACAACTCCTGACTCTGCACATCCATCTGGAAATGTAGAAATCATTGAAATGGATAGGATGCGTAAACTGATTTCTAATCACATGGTAGAAAGTAAAAATACAAGTGCTCATGTAACAAGTTTTACAGAAGCCGATGTAACAAATATGGTACTTTGGAGGGAAAGAGTTAAAGTTGATTTTGAGAGAAGGGAAGGCACAAAGTTGACATTTACACCCATGTTTATTGATTGTATTGTGAAGGTTTTGAAACGGTATCCTCTATTAAATTCATCTGTTCAAGGTGATAAGATAATTATTAAAAAGGACTTGAATATTGGGATGGCCACTGCATTACCCACAGGAAATTTAATTGTTCCTGTAATTAAAGGCGCAGACCAATTGAATATTGTTGGTTTAAGTGCAGCTGTTAATAAGTTAGCTTCTTCAGCAAGGGCGAATCAACTGAAACCTGATGATGTAACAGATGGTACATTTACGTTTACCAATGTAGGTACATTTGGAACTTTAATGGGAACTCCAATTATTAATCAACCTCAAGTGGCTATTTTAGCTGTAGGAGTTATTAAGAAAAGACCTGTTGTAATTGAGTCTCCAAATAATGATACGATAGGTATTCGCCACATGATGTATCTATCTTTAAGCTACGATCATCGAATTATTGATGGTAGTGTAGGTGCATCCTTTTTATCAGATGTAGCAAAAGAAATGGAGGCTTGGGATTTGAATCGTACTTGGTATCATTATTTATAATTTGACGTGCATGTTATAAATTAAGGCTGTATCTTATTTGATACGGCCTTTTTTATTCTTTTATTTTCAATCAAATTAATAACATTTTTTGTACTTTAAGCATGCTTATTAACATCGTTAATATTTCATAATTCATTGTTCAATAGAACTGTTTATATTCGCCCCCTTATGGCTAAGGAGGTTGTTTTAAGCGGTATTAGACCAACGGGTTTTTTACATTTAGGTAATTATTTTGGAGCGATGCGTAATTATGTACGCATGCAGGATGAATATAATTGTTATTTTTTTGTTGCAAATTGGCATAGTTTAACCACACATCCTGATACAAAGGAATTGCAAAATGCAGTTCATCGGGTGATTGCTGAAAATGTTGCTTGTGGATTAGACCCTGAGAAGGTTTCCCTATATGTTCAAAGTGATGTGCCAGAAATTGCCGAATTGTATTTGTATTTGAATATGCTTGCCTATAAGGGCGAATTGGAAAAAACAGCCTCGTTTAAAGATAAGGTAAGATTGCAACCTGAAAATGTTAATGCAGGGTTATTAACTTATCCTGTTTTAATGGCAGCAGACATACTAATTCATAGAGCTGTTAAGGTACCTGTTGGAAAGGATCAGGAACAACATCTAGAAATGGCTCGCAATTTTGCCCAACGTTTTAATCATCGTTATGGAGAGGTACTTCCAGAGCCTCAAGCGTTTAATTTTGGAGGCGAATTGGTTAAAATATTAAGCCTTGATGGCGAAGGTAAAATGAGTAAAAGTGAGAATCAACTTAATACCCTTTATTTGGCTGATAGTGACGATTTGCTGAGGAAAAAGATAATGAAGGCTAAAACAGATCAAGGTCCTCTTGAACCAAACAGTATTAAACCTGCTTATATTGAGAATTTATTTACATTAATGAAATTAGTGAGTAAGCCCGATGCTGTAGCAAAGTTTGAAGACGATTTCAATGCAAGTAGTAACGGAAATTGTATTATCCGTTATGGTGATATGAAAAAGCAATTAGCAGAAGATATGGTTCAATTTATAACCCCAATTAGAGAAAAGGCCGCATCTATTCAAGACGATAAGCAATTGTTGTCTAGGATTATTAAAACAGGAGCAGAAAAGGCAAGGGAAAGTGCAAGTGCTACTTTATCTGAAGTAAGAAAAGCAATAGGGATGGTTTACTAGAATTTTACTTTTATAAGTTACTATTCTTGGATCATAATTTACTCAATATGTTGGTTTTGAAACTTTTGGATAAAAATATATTTCTGAATCTTTATGACCAATTATTTTAATAGTGTTTCTAATATTCCTTGTTTTTCTTAGTTTTTTAAATTTGGTAAAACCACATGAGAAGT
>CANCKV010000211.1 GCA_947378615.1 Chitinophagaceae bacterium
GATTTCTATAAAAGTACAAATGGTGCGAATTGGACAAACAATACCAATTGGCTAACTACATCTCCTATAGGAACATGGCATGGAATTACTGTTGATAGCAATACAAATAGGGTAACTGAAATTAGATTATACGTCAATAACTTGAGTGGCAAATTACTTCCCTCTATTGGTAATCTTACAGAATTAACATATATCAGTCTTCATATCGGCTCAATAGGTGATACAATACCAGCATCTATTGGTAATCTGACTAAGTTGTCGGTTTTTGATATCGGTGAAAATAAATTTACGGGTACTATTCCTAGTTCGATTGGTAATTTGACTGCATTGACAGAGATGGATTTAGGTAGCAATCAATTGACAGGTTCTATTCCCGAAAGTATTGGTAATTTGACGAATCTGACTGCATTATGGTTAGAGTATAATGAATTGAGTGGATATATTCCAGCTACAATTGGGGATTTAAAGAATTTAAATAACCTAGTTTTAGAACACAATCAATTAAGTGGGATTATTCCAGAATCAATGGGCAATCTTAGTAAACTAGGAAATTTGATATTACAGAATAATCAATTGAGTAGTCCAATACCTGCTTCGATGGCTAATCTAAAAACATTGGCACAACTGTATTTACAAAACAATCGATTTACTTTCGAAGGCATGGAGTTGATAGCACAGAAGTTTCCTTTTGCACAATATTCTCCACAAGCATTTATAAAAATTTATAGGAATTTAACAGGGTCCTTAAATGCCCCTTTGTTTCTTATGTCAAGAGTAGGAGGTACTCCCAAAAATCTTCTTTTTCAATGGTATAATGGCAGTCAATTGGTAGCTACAAATTATGTTGACTCTTCTTATCAAGTATTGGCTTCAGGTAAATATTCTGTTCAAGCGACTGATGCACTCTTGCCTTATTTTGTATTATATAGTGATACAATTAATATCAATGGGGTATTTCCCATAAAAGATATCAGCCTAAAAGCGAAAGAGTTAGATGGTCAGGCAATACTTGAATGGCATACAACAAATGAATTGAATGTTGCTTCTTTTAATATCCAAGAAAGTATTGATGGGGTGAACTTCTTTACTATTGGAGAGAGGGATGCATTTGGAAGTGGTAATAACAACTATAATTATCTAACCAATAATACAATAAACGGGGGCACTTATTTCCGTTTACAAGCGATTGACAAAGACGGAAGTCAGTATTACAGTAATGTGACGGCTTTACAATCATCGGTGACTAATTCACTAGTTTCTATCTTCCCTAATCCAGCAAAAGGTATCGTGACTATTAAAGGAAGTCATATTTCAAAGGCAACTATGATCGACAATGCAGGGAAGGTTGTTTTGGAAGAAACATTTAAAGATGCTACCAATCCAAGCATTTCTATAAGTAAATTAACTTCAAGCATTTATTATCTTAAGATAAATACAGTCGATGGAAATACTTATATTAAGAAAATGGTAAAGGATTAATAGTTGTTAGTGATTAGTGGTTAGTGATTAGATGTGATGAATGAAATGTCAAGACGAGCACAGCTTTTTAATTATAATAGCTATTTAACTAGGTAAAATCCAATGTCTTTATATTAAGGAACTACGCTTAACTTAAATACTTTGATGTATATGACTGACAATGAGCAATAAATGACTCAGTGCTTTCTTATAATTCCAACAATAATTTATCTACAAAAGATTGACTCATCCCTTTGATGCTTTCATCGTATTGATCCAAGTATTTACTTGTCATCTTTTTCATTGATTGAAATACCTTTTCATGATATGCTTTGTCTGTATTAGTCAATGAAATTGTACCACTCTTTGTTTCGTTTACACCTTGTAATACTCGATAGCTGACCACTAAATTATCTTTTTCAGGGTCAAGATAAATACTCTCCATACCAAAATGTCCGAGGATAATCCATACCATCCATCCTTTGTCAACTAAAGAAAAAATATGAGGAACGCTTTTCACTGTCAACTCGAGGGTTTGTCCATTTAATTTTTGTTGTAGCCCTTTTGAGTTGCCATAAGATAAAATGCTAGCACCCAAATTATTCAAAGGAATCGCTTGATTGAGGGTACTTACATGTGTATATTTCCATTGAAAGTAGAATAAAAGCGGCAGCATTGAGCTTTGTCCTTTTTCAGTAGTCGACACATTACCATCGTTCGATAAAGGCTCGGTTGTTTTAATCGATATATAGCTCCGATTATTTTTTACTTGCGGCGTGAAACCATCTTGATAGTGCGAACCAATCCAACTGTCAATCTTTTTTGGTGTTAGACAACTTGAAAATGTCAGTAATAAAATAGCAGAGAGAAATAGATTTCTAGAAAATGTATTTGATGTGACAACGGTATTACTGTAATTTTTTCTCAGAGAAAGGTTTAAAAACATTATTTGTTTTTTGACAATTAAATAAAAAGTATTCACGGACAAATGAGTTGAAGATTTATGCCGATGCGCAATATTAGCTTTATTTTAAAATCAATAGCCTGAAATAGCAGTATATTTTCAGGAAAACGATATTTTACTTATTATTTATTACTTCTATTCCGTTCTCCTATTCAAATAACGACTCTTTTTTATGATTGATAGTTTTATCTAAAATTTCCAATAGACGAATAGCCCTACAACTCACAACATTGAAATCTCTATACAAAATCAACAGAACTGCCTCCCCCCAACTCGTTTATTTTCTTTTTTTCTATAACTGCTTTTTATAGTTTCCCCTACAAAAAACAATCTATTTATCCCATTTCTAAAATATATTATTAAGTTTTAATTAATCATTTAATAATTTGAGATAATATTGTTTTTGAGATTATTGTATCTATATTGCGCTCACTTAAAAGATTTTTCCGACTACACTTCATTTGTAAGCAGATACAATCAATTAATTTTAAAGTCTAATTGCAAAGGCAATCCGACAAATTTATCCGTATTTATTATTGGTGCTTTTACTAGTTTAAATCCGATTATCAAACAAAAAAAAGGCACTTTATGATTGGCTTATCTACATTTGAGGTAAATAGCTATGGACTTGTACTTTCTGCATCTATTAATGAGTCCTCCTTATTTAAGGACTTATTCCCTGCCGTAAATGGGAATATCGCAATGCATTGGGATGAACCTACAAATGAACTAATGAAAAGGCATTTGAAGGAAATCTTTAATTCTCCTGTCAGTAATGAGTTCACGATGATCATTAATCTTCTCCCCCTACAATTCACGGCACATCGTTATACACCCGATACGGTATTTCTTTTCATTAAAACTATTGAGATAAATACCACAGAAGATAAACAGGGTATTAATGATAAGATGAAGCTAGCATCTAGATTAAAATTAATGGATTTCATCTTTAGAAATGCCACTACTGCCATTCAATTGATTAGGGATGATAATTCGATATATGATTTCAACGAGGCAATGCCTTTTTTGTTAGGCTATACTCCTGAAGAATACAAAAACATTACCTTATTGGATTTGGATCCTTACAGAAATGAAGATGGATGGGCTACTCTTTGGAAGAGTCTTAAAAGTTCGAAAGCATTGTTATTACAAAGAAAATTGAGACGAAAAGATGGCAGATTGATTGAAGTTGAAATGAACATTAACCTCATTAAATATGGGGATATAGAAATGAATTGTGCCTTTATAACCGATATTTCAGAAAGTAAAAAGACTCTTGAAAAACTTAAACTAGTTGATTTTGCCTTTAATAATGCCTCTACAGCTATCTTGTTTGTAAAAGAGGATGGCACATTCTACGATTACAATTTAAGTGCACTTTCATTATGTGGTTACACAAAAGAGGAGGTAAAATTCTTACAAGTATTTGACTTTGACCCTAAAGCTACTCCTGAATCAAGAAACATTTTTTGGGAAAACTTGAAGGCTGCAAAATCAATACAAAGCAACAGACAGGTGCAAAGAAAAGATGGCAGTTGGATTGACATAGAAGTAAAATCTAATATTGTAAACTTTGGAGGCGACGTTTATAATTGCGCCTTTATTACCGATATTACCGAAATGAAAAAGGTTGAGGAACATTTGAATGTGGTTGATTTTTCGTTTCAGAATGCATCTACTGCGATACTATTGGTAAAGGAAGATGGCACATTCTACGACTTCAATTTAGCATCGCTTGATTTATTTGGCTATACAAGGGAGGAGATGATTGCCTTGCATGTTGCAGATATTGATCCTGACGCTAATCAAGAAGTGAGGAAAACAATTTGGGATACAATAAGAACGTCAGGTACTTTGTTGCATTACAGGCAAATGAGAAAAAAGGATGGTAGTTGGTTGAATTTAGAAGTGCGGGCTAACTTGATAAAAAAGGGAGGACTAGAATTAAATTTCGCATTTTTGACAGATATCACCGAAAAGAAAAGAGTTGAAGCTAGGCTGAATTTAATTGATTTTGCTTTTAGGAATGTTAATATCTCTATTTTTCTGATAAAAGAAGATTCCACCCTTTATGACGTAAATGAGTATGCCATCAATTTATTAGGCTATTCAAAAGAGGAATTAATGGGCATGCAAATGACAGAGATAGATCCTAATTATAATGAAGAAATTTGGAAAAAACATTGGAATGATTTAATCATCACTCATGCAGCTACAATTATCACTAAGCATAAAAAGAAAGATGGATCATTGATGGATATAGAGAAGAAAATCCGATTACTCGACTATAACGGCATCCTACTGAACTGTTCTTTTGTTACCGACATCACAGAAAAGAAAAAGATAGAAGAAAGGCTGAAACTGTTGGAGAAAGTAGTGACGGAAACCAATCAATCAATTGTCATTGCAGATGCCACTGAAGGAAATGATACGCCAATCATTTATGCAAATGGTGCATTTACAAAAATTACTGGTTATTCTATAGAGGAAGTAAAGGGGATGAATCCACACTTTTTGCATAAAGACATTGATGTAAGGGACGATGACGGACGAAATATAATGAGAAGTGCCATCAAGAACTATGTTCCTTGGAAGATAGAAATCATCAATACAAAGAAAAATGGCGAACATTATTGGGCGGATATTTCAGGATTCCCTGTATTTGATAATGGCAAAGGGGTTTATAGTCATTGGGTAGCAATACAATCGGACATAACAAAAAGAAAAGAAGATGAGTTGGAAAGAAAACAACTAATCAAGCAATTAACAAAGCACAACCTTGAACTGAAACAATTCAGTTTCATTACTACGCACAATCTCCGTGCACCGTTAACCAATCTGTTGTCTATCTGTAAGTTAATTAAAACAGATAAGATTACAGATACACGTACTTTGAAATTGATTAATGCTTTCAAAGCTTCCACTCATGATTTGAACGACACCTTGAATGATCTGATAAAGATTTTAATTGTAAAGGAGGACATAGATATTGTTACAGAGAACCTCGATTTTAGTCAGATACTACAAAAGATAAAGACAACTATCCATATTAAATTGAATGAAGTGGGCGTATTTATTGAAGAGGACTTTTCGGATATACCTTTTATCAACTTTAATTGCTTATATCTAGAAAGTATATTCCTTAATTTATTGACAAATGCAATACGATATCGTCATCAAGATAGGCAACCAATCATCAAGATAAAAACAAAAAAGGAAGAAGATGGAAGAGTGCAGTTAATCTTCTCCGACAATGGTATTGGGATGAATATGGAATTAATTAAAGGAAAAATATTTGGCTTGCATCAACGGTTTCATAATAATGCCGAAGGGAAGGGTATGGGATTATACCTGATTCATTCGCAAATAACCACTTTAGGAGGAACAATAGAAGTAGAAAGTGAAGAAGAAGTGGGGACTACTTTTACAATCTATTTTAAACAAAAAGATTAAATAAATGGGTTCATTGATGGCATTTTATTCACTTATAAACCACCTAAATCTTACTTTAAGTGGTAATTTCGCTAGTTTTGATACCCAAAATTGCCTTCGTCATTTATATAAATATCCTTTGTATTCGTATATCTGCAGTTTTCTATACTTTTTTCGTTAAATAATTAGCTTCATTTCTGAAATATTACCCCCTAATCTTAAATTTAAATACTTCATTTCATTTTTATTATACTTCATTCTCCTTTTTCTATCCTTCATTCTGCTTTTTCTCTACTTCAAATTGATAAATCTATATTTCATGCATCATTTCTTTCAAGAATTTGAGTTTATAGTAAAATCTTTCTGCAATGAAGGA
>CANCKV010000212.1 GCA_947378615.1 Chitinophagaceae bacterium
ACAAAACTCATCTTCCTTTCAGGACATTCTGCTGGAGGATACCTCAATTTGATGGTAACACTCGATAAAAGTTATTTAGCCAAATATGAAATTGATGCAAATAATATTGCCGCAATTATTCCTTTTAGTGGGCAAGCAATTACTCACTTCACTGTTCGCAAGGAAATGGGTATTTCGAGAACACAGCCTATCATTGATAAATACGCTCCACTTTATTTTGTAAGAGCAGATGCACCTCCAATGTTTTTGATTACAGGTGATAGGGAACAGGAGTTATTAGGACGTTACGAAGAGAATGCCTACTTGTGGCGTATGATGAAATTGGTTGGACACACTCGAACTAAAATCGTTGAAATTCCTGGTTATAATCATGGAGGTATGGCAAAGCCTGCTTATCCTCTGTTATTAAAAGAAGTGGAAGATATGACCAAAGAAATAATGGATAAAAAGAAATAGAAACGAAATGAGAATAAAAGTTACTACTCTCTTATTGTTTTTAAGTTTTTGGACGATGAATCATATCATTGCCCAAACTACATCTTTGATTGCTTATGATACTACCGGAAAGCTTGCCTATACAAAAGACTCTAAAGGTAATCAACTGCCCGACTTTAGTTATGTAGGCTATAAAAACAGTGAAGTCACCATTCCTACAGTTGCTGTTGTAAAAACTGTCTATCCTGTGGCAGGAGATAATTTAGCAAATATTCAAAATGCGATTAATCAAGTAGCTGCGATGCCTGTGGGTAGTGATGGTTTTAGGGGGGCAATCTTATTCAAGAAAGGACTATATCAAGTGTCTGATACTATTCAAATTAAAACAAGTGGAATAGTACTTAGAGGGGAGGGTACCGATACTATAAATGGTACTCGTTTCTTGGCTACTACTCTCTCTCAATATACTTTATTTAATTTTCAGGGAAAAACAGGAATCGCTGCCACAGGAACTAAGCGAGCTACTTTAGACCCATATATTCCTTATGGAACCAATAAATTGACAGTAACGAGTGCAAGTAGCACCTTTAAGGTGGGTGATTCTATTTTAGTAGAACGGTTACCTGATTCAAATTGGATTAATTTACTAACAATGGCTCAATGGGGATGGGTTCCTACTGCCTATAATGTCTATTTTCAAAGAAAGATAACAGCAATTAGTGGTACATCTGTTACTGTAGATGCTCCGTTTGTAGATAATATTGATACAAACTATGCAGTAGGTTCTGTGATGAAATATAAATCTCCTTCCTTACAAAATTGTGGTATTGAGAATATGGCATTGCTTTCTGCCTACACTTCCGATACTGCAGAAAATCATGGTTGGGATGCCATCGAAATTGATAATGCCATTAATTGTTGGGTGCGTAAAGTGGAGGTATATTATTTTGGTTATTCTGCAGTCACTATGCATGCTAATTCCTGTTGGATTACAGTTGACAGTTGTAAAATGATTGATGCTAAATCTCAAATTACTGGAGAGAGAAGATATTCTTTTCAAATTGATGGTCAGCATTCCTTAGTCAAGAATTGTTGGACTCGCAATGGACGACACGATTATGTAAATGGTGGAAGGGTAGCAGGTCCAAATGTGTTTTATAATAGTACTGCCACTAAGCAACAAAATGATATTGGACCTCACATGCGTTGGTCAACTGGAATTTTATTCGATAACATTACGAGTAATGGTAATCAGAATGTACAAAATAGGGAAAGCTTTGGTACAGGACACGGATGGTCTGGCGGACAGGTTATGTTTTGGAATTGTAAAGCCGGTTCAATCATTATTCAAGACCCTGAAGGAGATGAAACAAATTGGGCGATTGGTTGTACTTCTCCAAATATTACTAATGTAGGAAGTTTGACTACTGAACCTTATGGTGTGGTTGAGTCTAAAAACAAGCCGATAACGGCTATTCCAAGTATATTTATGGCACAACTTAATCAACGATTGGCTGTTGGTAAAAAGAAGTCGCAAACAATTTATTTCGATTCCTTGCCTACTAAAAATGTAGGTGACTCCGATTTTATTCCTTCTTGTTCTGCAAATTCTGCTTTGCCAATTACGCTTACTAGCATGAATAAGTCGGTTGCTACAATTGTAAATGGTAAAATTCATATTGTGGGTATTGGAACTGCAATCATCAATGCCTCTCAAACAGGTGATACTTCATTTGTTGCCGCCCCTGTTTGTGGTCAGTTATTAACGGTTAATGCTGCTTTGCCTATTCATATTATGAATCTTAATGCCACCATTAAAACGAATACAGTATTAATAAATTGGTCTATTGCAAATAACGACGGCATAAATAAATATGAGATTGAAAAGAGTAGAGATGGTATTCATTTCTCGTCAATAGGAATGGTAAATGCAATCTCACTAAATGATTACAGTTTTACGGATAAAAATTTGAGTTTTCCTGCTTATTACAGAATTAAAAGCTGTTCCCTTGATGGTCAGTCTTCTTATAGTTCTTTTGTTTTTGTATCGGAAAATACCAACTCTGTAATAAATATTTTCCCTAATCCTGTATATCAGCAATTGACAGTTTCTGGCTTGCAAGGAAAGAATGATTTACAAATAATAAATCAGTTGGGAGAAATATTATTAACTGAAAAGGTAATGACAAATTCAACCAATTTAGATGTTTCAAATTTGAAGGCGGGTTTATATACACTATCAGTAGTTGATGAAACGAACAGGGTTACCCTGAAAAAATTTATTAAAAATTAAATGAATAGAATTTATAAAGTTGTCTTTTTACTTTTAAATGTCTTGGTCACAAGCTTGTCTTTTGGTCAGACTACAACTTTTGTTTCTAAGGATACAAGCGGAAAATTAGTGTATTCTGCTGATGCCAAAGGCAATAGACTTCCCGATTTTAGTGGCGTAGGTTATATGAATAGCGAAGTGGCCATTCCAACAGTGGCAGTGGTAAAAACAGTTTATCCTGTTGCAGGTGATAACTTGTCAAATATTCAAAATGCCATCAACGAGGTAGCTGCAATGCCTTTAGGGAAAGACGGATTTAGGGGTGCCATCCTTTTTAAGGCAGGCTTATACAATATTAGTGATTCCATAAAGATTTCTGCAAGCGGTATTGTTTTGAGAGGGGAGGGGAAGGATACTACAAAAGGTACCCGTTTTCATGCCTACACTCTTACACAATATTCTTTAATTAATTTTATAGGTAAAAGTTCGACATCTTCCACAGGTACTAAGCAAACAATTGCAGACCCGTATGTGCCAATAGGTGCAACGAGCGTTACACTTGTGAAGAACTCATTTAAGGTGGGAGATTCAATCATGATTACAAGAACCCCTAATCAGGCTTGGATTAATTTGATTGGGATGGATTTGTGGGCATGGACACCCTCCACTTGTAATATCACTTATCTACGGAAAGTGACGGGTGTTAATGGTAATACGATTTCTTTCGATGCCCCGATGGTTGACGCAATTGATTCTGCCTATGCAACAGGTCAGGTTGTTAAATACAAGGCTAAATGGTCGTCTCAATCTGGCATCGAAAACATGAGCCTGACTTCTGCTTATAGTTCCGATACTGCGATGAATCACGGATGGGAGGCAATCAATTTCGATAACTTTATCAATGGTTGGGTAAGAAATGTAGATGTCTATTATTTTGCTTATGCAGCCGTACATGTACTGTCGGGTGCTGCATGGATTACGGTGGATAGCAGTAAAATGATTGATGCCAAATGTAATAGATTGGCAGGCTTTTCCTATCATTACGAAGGAACAAGAAACCTGACTAAGAATTGTTGGACAAGAAACGGGATGCATGATTATGTTACAGGTAGTAGGAATCCTGGCCCAAATGTTTTTTCAAATTGTACAGCAACTTTATCACAAATGAATATTGGCCCTCATCTAAAGTGGGCAACGGGATGTCTGTTCGATAACATTATTAGTGATGGTACGCAAGCCTTAGATAACAGGTCCGATGATGGGAATGGTGCAATGGGACAAGGATGGGGTGGTGCACAATTTGCCTTATGGAATTGTACAGCCAAGATTTTACTAGTTCAAGATATTCCTGGCGATGAGCGTAATTGGGCAATTGGGTGCAAATACACAAAATCTATTACAAACGTTGGCAAAGCGAATGTGCAGGAGTCTATTGGGGATACCTCTTCAATTGGTCATCCGATTGTTGCTATTCCTAGTTTGTTCATCGCCCAATTAAACGACAGATTGGGAACTCAAAAAAAGAAGTCTCAATCAATTAGTTTTGATACTCTTTCGGTAAAACATTTAGGTGATACTGATTTTATTCCTACTTGTATTTCAAATTCTAGCTTGCAAATTACTCTTACGAGTATGAATACCTCTGTTGCAACGATTGTTAACGGAAAAATTCATATTGTTGGTATTGGTACAGCAATCATCAATGCATCACAAATAGGTGATACCAATTATTTGGCTGCGCCCGTTTTTGGTCAGTTATTGACAGTTGCTGCACCTCTGCCAATAGGAATTAAGAATTTTAGTGCAACTATCAAATCTAAATCTGTTGTATTGAATTGGGATGTTGCCGATGCAATTGGAATAAATAATTATCAGATAGAGAGTAGTAAGGATGCCATTAATTTTATTTCTATTGGAAAAGTAGAGTCAAGCAATATAGTTAACTATAATTTTAAGGATATCACTCCTTCTTTACCTGCCTATTATCGGATAAAGATGTTGGGCAACAGTGGAAATGTGACTTATAGTAATAGTCTTTTTATTGCCAATAAATCGACTGATGGAATTAGTATTTACCCTAATCCTGTTACTAATAATTTGACTATTACAGGGTTGAACGGTCAATCAAATTTGAAGATTGTTAATAGTATCGGTCAAATGATGAGGCAGCAAAATACGAGTGCTAATGCTTTGAATTTAGATGTAAGTACTTTGAAAGAAGGCGTTTATATACTTTCAATCACTGATGATGCTGATAGGATTTCTATCAGGAAATTCATTAAGAAGTAAGGTGGTTTTGTTATTTGTAAGTTCGATATGTTGTAGTTTTTTTCTTTTACTAACTAGTTTAAGTGACGAAATCTATGTTTGGATTTGCATAAATGGTCGTTTTTACATCAAAAACGACCATTTATGATGTATCAAAGGTCGTTTTACATCAAAGACGACCTTGGAAGTCGTATTAAAGGTCGTTTTTACATCAAAAATGACCTTGTATGTCTCATCCCAATACGTTTTTAGAACAAAAACGTTCTTGGATGGCTCATACCAATTCGTTATTACAACAAAAATGACCTTGGATGTCTCATCCCAATTCGTTTTTAGAACAAAAACGTTCTTGTAAAATTGAAAATTAACATATAAAAGAGTGTGTTATAAAAAGGATATAATGAAACAAATGAAACAATTACTGATTGTCACATCGATGATGTTTACTGCTTTGCAAATGTTTGCGCAGCAAACAAATAAACCGAATGTGTTGTTTATTGCCATCGATGATTTGAAACCAATTTTGGGTTGCTATGGCGATAAAATGATTAAGACACCAAATATTGACCGATTGGCAAAGATGGGAACTGTATTTCAAAGTAATTATTGTCAACAAGCAGTTTGTGGGCCGACTCGTGCAAGTTTGATGACGGGAAAACGCCCTGACTATACGAAAGTCTGGGATTTAAAAACACCTATGCGCAATGTAAATCCTGATATTTTGAGCTTGCCTCAATATCTAATTACACAAGGATATTCTACACAAGGAATTGGTAAAATATATGACCCTCGCGATGTGGATAATGATTTGGACAAACCATCTTGGAGTGTTCCTTATTATAAAAAATCGGAAGATTTTTATGATAAAACTAACGGACTACCTGTTAATGTAGAATATCAATCGGCTGAAAGTAAAAAACAGGCAGCAAAGTTTACTGCTGAAGGTGAATCAAAGGGCTTGAAAGGGAAAGAGTTGAAACAGTATATTAATGAAAAAGTCCGTCCTACCACTGAATGTCTAGATGTTCCTGATAATGCCTACGAAGATGGAGCAATCGCATTGAAAGCAAAAGAGATTTTGGGTAAATTAAGTCAATCAAACCAACCATTTTTCTTTGGTGTGGGTTTTCATAAGCCACATCTTCCCTTTGTATCCCCCAAAAAGTATTGGGATTTATATAAAAGAGAGGATATGCCTGTGGCAAAGTTTCAGGAGAAATCAAAGAATGGGGTAGATATGGCTTATCA
>CANCKV010000213.1 GCA_947378615.1 Chitinophagaceae bacterium
TTGATGCCTTCTTTTGCCATTAACGAAGGATTGGTAGTTACACCATCCAAAATACCAAGGTCATTGGCCTCTTTAATTTGAGCCAAGTTTGCTGTGTCAACAAAAAATTTCATTACTTAAAATTTGTGAAAGTGATTAAAAAAGCAGGAATTAGAATATATATAAAAAGCCTGATTTCAAAAAAATCGGCAGGCTACTTACATCGCACCGCTACAACCATCTATCCTTGCTGTATTCCTACCCTGGGGAGTTTTGACAGGAGCTGGTCGTGTAAGACCTGCCGGGTGCAAATGTAGGGGTTGATTTGGAATAGTAGTAAAACTAAACCGTTTTTTTTTACAACTATTCTATAATCCTGACCTATTTGTTCTAGAATTAAGAGAGGCTAAGCCAATAAGTTCATCATGCCTGCCTGAATAGGAATGATAATAAACAAAAATTGTATAATCATTTTCCGTTTCCCAATAATTTCCTTCCGTCAAAGCTTCACTTGCTGCTATTTCGGGATGCCGGTTATCTTTTGAAGCATATTTATAGCTATAAAACCCTTGCTTTAAAAATAAAACCTTTTCATAAATTCCTTTTTGTTCATTGTAGGTTAGTTTACTTGTTTCATCAAATTTGTTTTGAGTCATCTCTCCTACTAAATAAACATCTTTTCCGGTCAATGCATCTTTATTATCCGGAATATAGGTAAATAATACATTGGCATAATCCGTTTGATACCATCTGTATGGTGCCTCAGAACTTCCAATATCCATCCAACCATTATAGTCAACATAAAAAGCGTATTGATGTTTGATTCTATTCCCGTCAGGATGAAGAATGACGGTATAAGGAACTTTCGCTTTGTCAATATCTTTTATCTGATAACTCATAAACCGATAACTCATCACATCAAGAGGTCTAAATTCTTTACCTGCCTCATATATACAATCCCCTTCTCCATCATATTCCAACGTATTTCCTCTAATAAAAGTAGGTTGAAGATTAGTTCTTGCCTCATCCCATTTATAATTTTGAGCAATCGCAACTTTTATTTGTTGTATAGGGTTAGGAATATTCATTTGACTTACATCTACAGTAAACTGTACCTTTTGATGTGATTGCATTAAATTATTATCGAGTGGACTCATAATATGTCCAAATACTGCTGATTGATAGTTTACAATATACATCCTTTTTGTAAATGCTAGTTGACTCGTATCACCATCAAGAAATACTTTTAAAATATAATTCCCGCTTTGAATAGGAACACAATTCTTTTCGGGCAGTATTACTTCATAATGGATATAGTTGTTCAAGGTCATCGATGATACCTTATACTCACTAATACGTTGCTGTTGAAAACCCTTAATAACATCAAAACTACTCAAATCGGCAGGCTGCCAATCCGCATTACATAATTGATAGGTGTAATAATAATTTTTGATATTCTCATCAAGATCATCGAAATGTAATTCTAGTCTGTCATTACTATTCAATCGGAGGATTGGCATGCTTTCTTGATTACCTAATTGAAACAACTTTACGGTATGAATGGTAGGAGAAATAATAACATCTGTCCTTTGAGCAAACGTTGTGATAACGGTAAATAAAAGAAAAATTAAAAGCAAGCTTTTATTGTACATAATTAAAATTACTCCGAATAATGAATACCAAAAATAACTTATCAAATGATGTGAAGAGAAGTTTTAATTAATTATTATTTTATACGGCATAAAAAAGCCCCATTTGCTTAAAACAAATGGGGCATCTAATATGATTAAATATAATTAATTAAGCTACAGCTTTCTTTACTAAATCTGCAGCTTCGCTTAATAAAATCGCTGATTGAACTTTCAATCCACTTTCATCAATTAATTTCTTCGCTTCAACTGCATTAGTTCCTTGCAAACGAACTATAATTGGAATAGGAATATCTCCTAATTTATTATAGGCTTCAATTACACCTGCTGCAACTCTATCGCAACGTACAATACCACCAAAAATATTAATCAAAATAGCTTTAACATTTGGATCCTTCATTATGATTCTGAATCCTGCTTCTACTGTTTGTGCATTCGCAGTACCTCCTACGTCTAAGAAATTCGCAGGTTCTCCCCCACTCAATTTAATCATATCCATTGTAGCCATTGCCAAACCTGCACCATTAACCATGCAACCTACATTACCATCTAACTTCACAAAGTTTAAATTAAACTCTCCTGCTTCAACTTCAGTAGGATCCTCTTCAGAAATATCTCTTAATGCAGCCACATCTTTATGACGAATTAATGCATTGTCATCAATATTCATTTTACAATCCACTGCAATCATTTTGTCATCACTAGTTTTGAAGAATGGATTGATTTCAATCATACTTGCATCTAGACCTACATAGGCATTATAAAGATTTGTCACAAACTTCACACAGTTCTTAAACGCTTCTCCACTAAGTCCAAAATTGAAAGCTATCTTACGAGCTTGAAATGGTAGTAATCCTCCAGAAGGATGTACTAATTCCTTAAATATCTTTTCAGGGGTGTGATGAGCTACCTCTTCAATATCCATACCACCCTCGGTACTATACATGATCACGTTTTGACCCTTTGACCTATCTAATAAAATACTTAGATAAAATTCTTTAGTAGGATTTGGTCCTTCATAATATACATCTTGAGCAACTAAAATCTTACTAACTAGTTTTCCTGCTTCACCTGTTTGAATGGTAACTAGTGTGCCTCCAAGAATACCTTTCGCAAAACTTGCAATATCTTCTACACTCTTGCCTACCTTAACACCATTCATTCCTGTCTCTTTCACTTTACCCTTTCCACGACCACCCGCATGAATTTGTGCTTTAACTACCGCAAATTTATTGTTTGTTTCTGTCTTAATTTTTAGATAGGCTTCTTCTGCTGCAGCAACAGTTTCCACTGCAATACCTTCTTGAACTGGAACATTGTATTTTTTCAATAGTTCCTTTGCTTGATACTCGTGTAAATTCATATACTTTTATAAAATTTTGACGAAGATAAGAGAATCTATAATTGCTAAAAATGAATTGTTGACAAAAATCAATTTTAATCTAAAAAATCGTTTTAGTAAATCTAATTTCCCTGACATTTTTCAGTTCATTTGTTGACAAACCTATTTTAATGGCAAGAAAACTTCTGCCATCATACATCTTGCACTTCCTCCACCGTTCGATTCTATCGTAGAAATATCACTATGTATGATAGGATTGTAACTTTCAATTTTTGCAATTTGTTCTATAGACAAACTTTGATATGCTTGTGAACTCATCACTAAAAAGGCTTGTTCTTTGTCATTTTTTACTTGTAGCATATTGCCTGCAAAATGATGCAATTGATTAAAGTTGATTTCTATGATATCCTTTCCACTACTTGTAATAGTTTTAACCAAAAAATCCCTTTCAAAATCAGCCGTTACAGATTCCAAACAAATCACTACATATTTATCCGCCACACACATCATCACATTCGTATGATATATTGGATTCCCACCTTTATCGTTTGCAGTAAAGGTGATTGGCGTATAATTCATTGATTTACAAAACTCTTTAAGTACCACTTTGTTTGTCCTTTGTGATAGACAGGCATACGCAATTTGATTTGTTCTGTCGAGCACCATGCTTCCTGTTCCCTCTAAATAGAGGTCATTGTCTTCATAAACTGAATAATCAATAGAATACTTAATGGCAAACTTTTCATTAATTGCATCAAAAATATGGGCTTTCCTTTCTTTTCTTCTATTCTCAGCAAACATAGGATACAAAATAATTGAACCATCACTATGAAATGAAACCCAATTATTTGGAAAAATAGAATCCGGAGTATGTGGTTCGGAAGTATCCTGCACTACAGTTACATCAATACCATTTGATTGTAGCTTTTCTACAAAAACATCAAATTCTAAGACAGCTTTTGAATGAACGTCTGTGGCATTATCATTAGCTACCTGAAATAAATTATTTACAGCCGTCTCTGTATTATAAGCAAATTTTGCTGGACGAATCATTAATATATGTGAAGTCATTTTCTTCTAAGTATTGAGTGATTAGTAGTAAGTTATAAGTTATAAGTTATAAGTGATTAGTTATGAGCTATGAGCTATTAGTGATGAGTTGTAAGTAATAAGTAGTAAGTAGTAAGTTATAAGTTATAAGTTATAAGTTATAAGTTTTAAGTGATAAGTGTTAAGTGTAAACTTGAATAAATAAATGACTCATAACTCATATCTCATAACTCATATCTCATAACTCATATCTATATCTCATCACTCGAAATTAAGTTTATCTCTTAATAAAGGCATACTCATACAATGAAATCCTCCCCTAGCCCTAGATAATTCGGCAGAAGGCATCAATATCAAAGTATCAGTGATTGTTTCTGTGTCAATTGTACCATTTTCTAACCCTTCAATTAAGTCTTTCGCTTTTATTATATGGAAACCATTTTCTGCAAAAGCCTCTGTTGTTTTATCATTTCTATCATAAGCTAATACGACCCCTTCTTTTAAAGCCAACAAATTGCAGCTATCTGTCCATTGTTCCCTTGCGCTGTAAGGAAATACATTATTGCCACTAAATATTATTTTCACCTCTCCTTTACAATGCAAATCTGTTTTACTAATATCCACTAACAAATCTTCTAGGCTTTCAAAAGCGATTGGGTTTTCAGGATTACTCCTATTAAACTGCAATATTTTTATCTTTTCTTCCTTTTTAATTTCCAAAATCCTTTCTATTATATTTTCATCCTCGTGCTTTACCGCCTTTCTAGAAAAAATCCCTAGCATTACCCACACATCTCTTTTCACTTGCGTAAATATGGTATCGATGTGCATATAATCTCGTTTCTTAGGAATCTTTACAATTGTCACCTTATCAACAATACCCTTTTCAAACATGGTATTCGTAATTTTCACTGCTGCTTCAGGACTTGTCCTCTCACTCACGCCAACTAATAAATGATTGTCACTAACGACCATTATATCGCCACCTTCTAATGTTACTTTCTTTTCATCTTCTTCTTTTGGTAATAAAAAACTATATTGACTATCTGAAAGTTCAATGATATTTTGCTGATATTCCGCAAATAAAGGGTGATTATAAAAAATATATTTTGCTAATAATGCTTCTCTTGTCCTAGCTTTTTTGGCAGGTTTATTCAATAATACATAATTCTTTATAGTAATTCCAATATCTCTTGTAAAAATAAAATTGGGTATTGGAGCAAACAATAATTCCTTATCTCTAGAAGTGCCGGACACAAAAGTCCTTGCTAATTCTTTAGGAGTGTATCCCAATAAGTTCTTGTAAATTAAATAAGTGCACCCTTCAATTGCACATACAGAAGAAACCAATACAGTTTTGATATTTGCGTCTTCTAATACCTCCGCTAATAACCATTGTAATTCGATAACCTTATCACTTTTGAAAAAGATTTCATTTTCAGGTTTATAAAAAGAACGATTATTTTCTACTGAATCAATTTCATTTAGTTTCCCTTTAATCTTTTCAGGATCAAGGAAATACAATAATATCTTGGTATAATAATCGTACTCATCTTTTCGAATTGTTTGCAGATGAACAATATCTTCAAAGAGCCAATCTTGTGCTTTTGAAGGAACAACTTTACCTAAACCACTATCAGGACTATGTACCAATAATCTTCTTAGCCTTCCAACTTCCGATGTAACTGATACTTTATTATTCATTTTTTCAATTTAATGTATTGAGTCGAACTTATTTAGAAACAACATTTTTCCAAGACTTCAAATCTAAGGGTTTCATTTCAAAAAGGATAATAATCGAAAAAATCTGAAGGATTTATCCATTTTATACCACCAATTAAATAATTAGAGGAATTAAAAAGATTATTTTTTTGGATTTTAAAGGTTCTAATCCATTTACTTTTCGCTATCAAATTTATTTTGAGTATAATTTTCTACAAAAAATGTGAGAATTTTGAAAATTAGCCCAAAATAAGTGACGCATTATTGTCTAACTATTACTTACTATAAGATAATTAGTACCGCATTATTTTCCTTCTATTACTCACATTAAGACAACAAGTACCGCATTATTGTCTTACTAGTACTAACTATAAGTCATTAAGTACCGCATTGTTGTCTTACTAGTACTAACTTTAAGACAATGTGTACCGCATTATTGTCTTACTAGTACTAACTATAAAACAATAA
>CANCKV010000214.1 GCA_947378615.1 Chitinophagaceae bacterium
GCATCTAATCCCCAATCTCCTGAAAATAATACTGAACTACCGTTACCCTCGTCATCAACAAAGGCTTGAATCTTCATTAAAGTTCCACCTTCAACCGATTTGCCATCACAAAGAACCTGCATAGCCCCTTTATCAGACTTAACAGGACAACCATAACGTGCAAAGGATTTAGATACCCGATTAAATAAACTATCCTTAGAATAGTCTACTGTTACAAATACCATTTTTGAACCAACTGGTATTTCATTAAATTCAGTTTGTTGGAGTAATATGATGGGGGTACAAGAAATTAGAGTAAATGCGGTCAATATGGATAATCCAATAATCTTTTTCATTTCGTTTGTTTTACTAAATTTAATCCTATTAAACCATAATAGTAAGTCCTTAATAAAAGCAGTAAAATAAATGTTGACAGTTAAGGTCAAGAAATTAAAAAAAGTTTGTAATTGAGATTATTTGAACTGAGTTAAGGAACTTAGATTGATAATACAGAAATATTTAATTATCAAACTATTGCAGATCTCCAATGTTTCCTGGCGCCGTATAAAAGTGCCAGGAAATATTTTTAATCATGATGCACTGATCACTAGTCATTATCTTCTGGCAAATCAAAGTCGGTATCATCTTCATAAAAATATGTATCATCAATAATATGAATGTTTGAATAGTGATAAATTTCAATAAGTCCAGAAATAAACATATATAAGTCAATCTTATTAGGACTCCCAATAAAAACACAATCAGTTTTAACTCCTTTCTTACTTAAAATATTTTCAATCATTCTTTCAACAAATTCATATGTTCTATTAGTAAATGGGGTATATCTAATTTGTGACTCATCTTCAAAAGTCAACACAACCTTTTCTCTTTTTTTAATTTTTCTTGGCATTGAATTTAGCTTTAATTAAGTGAGTGTTCTTTATGGTCTTTTGTTCCTGTTCATTGAGTACATTTCTTGCTAAAGCCTTAAATTGAGTCTCTGTTATAACCAGTTTCATCATCTTAGAAGATGAAGGGTTTTTCTTTTTTAAGAGTTCTTGTAATTTCATATTTGTTGTTTATTAATAAATATCACAACATTGTAATACAGGTCAATTAAACTTTTAAAAAAATGTGGTCGGTATTCACGAATAGCTCGATATCTCAATAGTTCCACAATCACCATATTTTGGTGGAAAGTTGGAATTTTGTAATACAGGAAATGGGGATAGGGTATACTGGAACGGGAATTATGGTATGTGGGTTTGTCGTAAAACAGGTATATGTAAGGTATCGTTACCTGTCAAGGATTTACGACAAATAAATTAAATAAAAATCTGATTGTGACGATTAAGATATTGAACATTATACATACTTAAATCACTTATCTGTTCTCTACCTGTAACACCAATCTTTTGATATGCAGAGTTTTCAATTTTATCAGATAATTGTATTTTACCCTTGTTATCAAAAGTAATGAGGTGTTTATCAAACAGTGCGTCGTAAGTTGGGGAAAGTAATAATCCATTATTTACATCTAACCTTTCATGATCTGTTGCTTTTGACCATGGTACAATGTGTGATGCAATTAGAATATCTAACTTATTGAAATTAGTAACCGCACATTTATACTCCCACCTATGTATGATTCTTTTTCGGTATGCACCTTGACCAACTCTTGACGTTACTAATCCAGACCGTTCGGTTACAGTCGGTAAGTTTAATTCTAAAATCTTATAAGGATCTTGATTTAATGGAAGTAATGTAAATTGATCAGGGTTAACTGGTATAGAGACACCTATACGTTTTAGAAAGAATCTAATACCAATCCGGTTCGATCCGTTCTTATCAGGTGTTTCAAAATAGTCCGCGTCATAGAATTCCATTTCAGAAATAAATTTAACCAATCCATCACCTTCAATTTCAAAAAGGAATACTCTTTTACCAATGTTAAGATGTTCTTTTAATGCAAGATTTCCTCTAATGAACTGCATATCACCTGCTTGACCTTCACCTGTATAACTGAAAATATTATGATTATCCCATCCATCTCTATATCCGTATTGAGCTCCAGATTTACCTGAAAAGATAAAGATATACGGAACCTTTGCAGAAGGAGAAATTCCACCCTGTCTATTACCCCCATACTCGTCATGGATCAATGACCTTTTGTATAGTTGATTTGGTATGAAGGGTGATTGTAACATTCCTATAAACTAAAATAATATTCTTTCATTTTATCAGCCATTAACCTTCTCCTTGAAGTTAGAAAATCCTCATAATTATCAATTTTCATACTTATAATTTCTTTTGGTATACAGTTAACCATTAGATTGTTTTCTAATTCTACCATATTAGAAATACCACTTAAAGTATTTGTTTGATTTTCCATCTCATCAAGTATTTTATTGAAGTACTCCTCGGGTGGTTTATTTCCTACCTTTATATTGATCTCAGACTGCATATAAACGTAGTTAGCAATTTGATTATACATTCCACGTTCTAAACCATTCTTCTTTAAATAATCTTTTGGGAACAAGTGGTGAATGTCACCACGTAATTCAATTAAATTACTCACTAATACATCCTTAGAAAGGAATCCTTTGTCATTAGCTTTAACTTGAGCAGCTAAATAAACATTGAAATATGGACTACTTGCTACAGGTGTATCTAAACTTTGTGGTAATGAAAAGTTCCAAAACGCATCAGATAGTTCAGCCGCTTCATATTCTGATAATATCTGACCAAAATCCTTATTAGCAATCTGTTTTATATCAAAGTCAAATACAGACTCTGCTGATCCCGAATATCTTCCAGTAAGTATTGAGAATACAAACCATCGTGGTACATAACTTCCAATTTTCACATCTGAAACACCTAATTCTTTGAGTTTTAGATAAACGATATAAGCAAAATTCAAAGCATTTTGAGATCTAACTAATTTATTTGAAATGAAACCAGATGATTTAATAATCATTAAGAAACGTTTGAAATTCGTTTCATTTACAAAGTTTAAAACACCAGTTTTTAATTTAGCATAAGACTCTTCTGCAATATGCTCTTCATATGTTCTTGTTTCAAAATTTCTTCCTGACAATAAACTAACTAAATCTGATAATTTACCTCTATTGAATTGAGATGTAAATGCAACTTTGATAAGATCAGTATATTCAGGATCATACAAGTCATCAACCTCTTTCTTTAACCAACTGATTTTATTAAAAAACTCTGTATTGACAAATTCCTTGTCATGGTCTTCAATATGTTTATGAAACTCCGGCGAGATAGCAAGATGACAGAAATAATCTATTGCTTTTCTTAATAAATTCCCATCATAAAGGGTATTTGAAGCAATTTTACTCATTGCAAAATCAGCTTGACTAAGAACAACGCCTTTAGAATTGATTCTGATAAAAATTTCGGTAACCGTTTCTATATCTAACTCTGAAGCTAATTCAATTATACCAATTTGTTTTTTGGGGATGTCAGTTAGTATAGTAAAAGATTTTTCAACTTGGTCTTCGTCTACTTCTGGGTTTAACTCTAAATAATGTCTCACCAATTTCAATATACTTTGGGTACCGTTAACTGCATCAGATATATCTGGTAACCAAGTTTTATCTTTTAATATTGCAGGGTTTTGAACTTCAAATTTCTCGGTAATTGGATTAAAAGATATTTTAATCTTTATTCTATCATATGTCTTATCAATTACGTATTTACCTAATAGGGCTGCGGTAAGTGCTGTAATCCTTTGTTGACCATCAATTAATATCTTCTTGCCCTTACTCAAACTTCCGTCTTTAAGCCTAATATCAGGATTTTGCCATGCAATTACGTAGCCAATTGGAAACCCTTGATATAAGGAATCCATCAAGTCTCTAACTTTTGAACTATCCCATACAAATGGTCTTTGGATTTCAGGAATTGCAATTTCACCTGATTCAACCCAAGAGAGTAGGGTTTGTATTAATTGTTGATTTACAGAATATTTTTGCATTTGTTTTGAATTAATTTTTTTTCTTGAAATTTTCAACCTGTCCCATTAATTGGTCAAACACTTCATCATTGTGTTGTGGTGGGTAACCATTTTGTACCAAACAGAAGAATATTTTTTGATTTAAGTCAGCTTTCACATTGGTATTGTTGAGCCAGTCCGTAAACGATGATTGCACATCAATTAACTCTTTAATTTTTTGAGCTAAAAGTTTACACTTATCATTAATAATTAAACTACCCACTTTTTTGTCTTTACCGTATTCGAAGTTATACTTGTCGCGTAAATGGATAAGAATGTCATAGAAAGCTTTTTCCTCAAACGTCAACCCAAGTTGTCTAAAACTATCTTTGTCTTCCCCTAATTTTGAGAGTATATCCAAAGCCTGTTGAGTAGCATTTCTGATAATTGAATTTACCGCCTCTGTTTGTGTTTCAGTTGCTTCTTTAGATGATAAACTTGCCCTTCTATTATGGTATTCATCCAGTGTTTTTTTGAGCAACTCTTCAAATTTTTCTGCTGCTATTTTGTTTGTGTCCTTGTACTCTTTGATTGACTTACGTAGCATCTTAACCAAGACTTCAAGTTTAGTAGCTGGTAATTTTATGAGATCCAATTGATCAACAAACTCTGGACTAAAGATGCTTTCTTCTACATCGGTTTGCAGAATACTTACTACAGAATTACATTTCAACGCCTCAGCAACCATCCTTTCAACGGCACGATTCATACTTTCTGTGTCGTGTTTTTCACCAGATGTTTTTCTGATATAAGACGCTACCGCCATAAAGCACTGCGATAAGGAGAGTTGATCATTTGTGAGTACATTCGATGGTTGACAAATGTCATAAGCGGTTCTCAATCGCCTCACATGAGCTAAAAAGAATGTCTTTACATTAACGTTTTGCGGTTTTTCCTTTCCATTGCTAAGATTTAGCTGATCTGTCAAAGTGATGATGTAATCGGCAGCCGATGACAAGCACTCTAATCTATCCAAAGGACTTGTTTTTGGATTTGTAAATGGTGTGATGTCAAGACCAACAAATACATCTTTGAGTATTTTCAATTCAATAATTAGAGCCTCTAATGCTTGTTGTACATCATCTTCGCTTGGACCAAATGTTTCTCCTCCAAACTTACGCATTGCCTCCATCATATTATCTCGAATACCTATGTAGTCAATAATATATCCAAATTCCTTGCCTGTGTATTTTCGGTTTACACGACTAATTGTTTGAATAAGACTCTGTTTTTGTAGCGGCTTGTCGTTGTATAGGTAAGTTAGTGATGGAACATCAAAGCCAGTAATCCACATATCAACAACAATTACGATGCGAAAATTTGAATGCTCCGTTTTGAATGCATCATCTAACTTTTTACTTCGTGCTTTATCGCCTATGTAGTTATACATATCCTCTGGGTCATCTTTACCTCGTGTAGCAACCATGGCAATAGTTGGCATTGGAGAAAGTTCCGTTAACTCGTCAGAAGTCAATTTACTATCGTCAGGTGACTTCTTTTCTTCAAACCATTCAGGCTTTTGCTCTTTGAATTTTTGAAGTAATCTGTATGCAATTGTACGCCTGCTGGCTACAATCATTGCTTTTTGTACTACATCGGGTTTGTTTTCGCAAGCATTTGAGTAATGTTCTATAATATCCTTTGCAAGGCGATCTAAACGTTCTTCATCACCAAGAATTACTTCCATTGCACTCATTGCTTTTTTACTAACAACTACATCATCTTCCGTTGCACCCTCATCAGCGCATTGCTTATAGAATGCGTCTATCTCTTTTACTTTCTCGCTATCGAGCGTAACATTTGCTATGCGAGGAATATATTTTAATTCAACTGTGATATCATCTTCAACAGATTGTTGCATTGTGTATCTATCCACCACCTCACCAAAGACTTGAATAGTCTCATCAATAGGAGTGCCTGTAAAACCAACAAATGTGGCATTGGGAAATGCACTTCGTAAATGCTCAGCATAAGGCTTTGTTATGAATGCTCCAATAGGAGTCTCCTTTTCGCCTTCTTTTTTTGCTTTTTGATCCTTTACTTTTAACTGCGGATTCAAACGTACTTGACTGCGATGTGCCTCGTCAGAAAAACAAATAATGTTTTTACGGGTATTCAGTTCGCCTATTTCTTCGCAGAATTTTTGGATGGTACAAATAAAGAAACCGCCAGACTCTCTGATGGATAGTTCTGTTTTAAGATCTTTTCTAT
>CANCKV010000215.1 GCA_947378615.1 Chitinophagaceae bacterium
GCTTTTGAAAGGAATGTAATTAAGTAATTGCTAGCTCCCTTTTCCATAGAATGATACAGACTAGCATTTGTAAACCTATTTATGCAAAAGGTTTAGCATGTTTTATTATTGCAAATAGTGGTTAGTCAAAATGAACTGTACAATTTTAACTTATGAAATCAAAAAAAATAGTTAGGTAACATTTACAAATTCACCGATTAATTTGTATTTAAACTGTTTATTGAAATAAAGTAAAACTTTTGGCATTTGGTTTGTATAAATTGTTTTTATAAACAGTTAAATTATTTTATTATTATAAGAAGTTAGTTTTGGTTGCGGCTCCGATTTTTATCGGGGCCAATTTTTTAGCCCATAGGAATGTAGTTTAAATAAATTGAACAATTATGCCACCTATTCACTCATGCTTTTCCAAATGCTGCGAAGCAGCATTCCAATGTGACCTACTTTCTTTTCAATAGAAAATAGATAAAAACTATGTGTGTCCTATGTGAGACTATATGCCTATGTGTTGAGACTTTTTTTCTTAAAGCTTCTATTATTTTGATAGTAATGCTTTTAAAATTGCTCAAATTATTTATTTTGCATTCCTTAGTACTTAAACTAATTGATTAATACATTCCGTTAGGGTAATAATGATAGTTTTTTAAGGTTAAAATGACAAATATTAACCTTAATTCATTAATTTACCCGACTTGGAACGTTTTATTTGGAATATTCCATACTATTCCTATACATTTGCACAAATAAGCAACTGAAGGGAACGATAACCGTTCCCTTCTTCTTTATACATAATGGTAGATATTGTCAAACAGATTGAGGATTGGTTACATGTAATTTTTGCAGAAAATCCTGCATTGTTTCTTGTTAGCATAAAAGTGAAACCCACTAATAATATTAAAGTATTTATTGATGGTGATGAAGGATTCCCTATTGATATGTGTGTACGTATTAATAGGAAGCTTTATAAGCTTATTGAAGAAAATGCCTTTTACCCAGAAGGGGATTTTAGTTTAGAAGTGTCCAGTCCAGGATTGTCAGAACCTTTAAAACTTCATCGACAATACACAAAAAATATTGGTAGGGATGTAGAAGTTCTCTTCAACGATTTAACTGTAAAAGAGTGCAAATTAATAACAGTTGCTGAAGCCGATATTGTGATTGAGCAAACAGAAGGAAAGGGCAAAAAGGCTGTCACACAGCAATTAGTAATTCCTTTAATAAATATTAAATCAACAACAGTTCAAATAAAATTTTAAGCAGCAAATAGAAATAAAGACTTTTTAGATTATGGCAAGTATTAACTTAATAGATGCGTTTCAGGATTTTAAGGATGAAGAAAAGTTAGATCGTCTTACAATGATGAAATTGGTGGAAGACGTTTTTAAAACATTACTTAGAAAGAAATATGGCAGTGACGAGAACTTTGATGTCATTGTAAATGCTGAAAAAGGGGATTTAGAAATTATTCGTCGTAGAATGATTATGGATGACGATGATGTAAATGATCCTTTAGCAGAAGTTTCTTATTCTGAAGCAACTAAAATTGAACCCGATTTTGAAGTAGGAGAAGAACTTTATGAAGAAGTTGATATGCTCGACTTTGGTAGAAGAGCTATTTTGGCTGCAAAGCAAACACTTGCAGGCAGAATTAGTGAAATGAAAAAGACTGTCTTAATTAAAAAGTATGAAGACAGAATTGGAGAAATTATTTCTGCTGAAGTATATCAAGTATGGAAAAAAGAAGTTCTATTACTAGATGAAGAAGGCAATGAACTAATTCTTCCTAAATCTGAGCAAATTCCTAATGATTTTTATAAGAAAGGAGAAAATGCTAGAGCAGTAATTGTTCGTGTTGATGTTAAAAATAACAATCCAGTTATTATTCTTTCTAGAACAAGTCCTTTGTTTTTATCAAAACTGTTGGAAATTGAAGTTCCTGAAATTTATGATGGCTTAATTGCCATTAAGAAAATAGTTCGTGAACCAGGCGAAAGAGCTAAAGTCGCAGTTGAAAGCTATGATGATAGAATTGACCCTGTAGGTGCTTGTGTGGGTATGAAGGGAAGTAGGATTCATGGAATAGTTAGAGAATTGAAAAATGAAAATATTGACGTTATCAATTTTACTAATAATGTTCAGTTATTAATTCAACGTTCATTGACTCCTGCGAAGATTAGCTACATGAAAATTGATGATGAACGCAAACAGGTGGATGTTTATCTCAAGGCGGATCAGGTTTCATTGGCAATTGGTAGGAGAGGCGTAAATATTAAATTGGCTTGTGAATTGACAGGCTACGAAATAGATGCATTCAGAGAAGATGAAGAACAAACTAGCGAGTTTGATATCGATTTGGATGAATTTATTGATGAAATTGAACCTTGGGTTATTGATGAATTCAAGCGTGTTGGATGCGACACAGCAAGAAGCGTTTTATCTCTAACTCCAAGTGAATTAGAAAGAAGAACTGATCTTGAAAAAGAAACGATTGCTGATGTAATTAAAGTTTTAAAGGAAGAATTTGAGAAAGAAGAAGAATAATCTGTATTATTCTGAAGTTTTAAAGGTTACTTTGTGGTTGTTAAAGGTATAAAAAAGATACTACCATGTAAAAGAAGAGGTTTTTATAATAAAATAATATATAAACGATTATACTAAAGTATAATCTGTGGATTAAAAAGCACTGAATGTCAGAATTGAAATTACCTAGATTATTAGCTGCGGCTAAAGAGTTTAATATTGGGCAAGATACCCTGATAGACTTTTTAGCGAAAAAAGGATTCAATAAGGATGAATTGAAACCTGCTGCAAAGCTATCTGAACCTATGTACTATGCTTTGCAAGCCGAGTTTCAGAACGATAAGCAGGCGAAAAACAAGGCGGATATGGTAGAAATACCTAAAAGCCAACAAACTGAAAGAAGGAAACGTGATGAAGAAGATCTTTCTTTTAGGAAAGAGTTCAAAAAGCCTTTATTCAAAGAAGAAGCTAATAAAACAGATGAAGCTGTTGTATTTCATTCAGCTCAACCCCATTCTGCTTCTGACGATAATGTTACTGCACATAAGCAAACGTTTGCAACTTCTCCAATTGACCACACTACGAATGTTGTTATAGATAATTTTAGCAATGCTCCCGAAACACCAAAGACACCTGTCGTTGATAATTGGAGCACTGTTGTAAAAATTGAAGCACCTGAATTAGAAGGTCCCAAAGTTCTTAATAAAATAGATTTATCTGCAATAGATTCCTCTACGAGACCAAGAAAGGCTACTCCTAAAATTGAAGAGGAGAAACCATTTATTCCAACACAACCTGTAATAGCTCCAATTGAAACTCCTGTAGTTTTAGTTACACCTGTATCTCAAGAAGAAGTCAAGCCGGTTGTAATAGAAAAAATAATTCAACAAGAGATAATTCAAGAAAAGCCTGCAGTTGTCATTGAACCGATACCTCAAGTAGTTGAGCAAAAAGTAATTGCACCAACTCCTGTTGTCGTTCATGCACCAAAAATTGTAGAAGCACCTATAACTACAGTTCAAGAACCTCAAGAGGTAACTATTCAAGTGAATAATCCTGTTGATGACTCGCCATTAATTGAGAATATTCAAGCAGAAAAATTAACTGGTCCGAAGATTTTAGGTAAGATTGAACTACCAATTGATAGTGATACGAGACCAAAACCTTCAAGTGCTGAGGATAAGAAAAAAAGAAAAAGAATACCTGTAGATAATAGGAAAGTAGGTGGTGGACATCGTCAACACGGTCACCCTCATCCTGGACAACAAGGTTTTGTGCAAGGACAAAATCCTAATCCGGGTCAAAATCCTGGTCAGGGACATCGTCCTGGTCAAGGATTTAATCAGGGGCCAAATTCAGGTCAAGGACATCATCCAAGTCAAGGGCATCCAAATCAAGGACAAGGTCATGCACCTAATCAAGGACATGGACATTTTCAAAATAGAGGGCCTTACCAAAATAATCAGGGTGGTTTTAATAGGGATCGTGAAAATAGACCTGTAGGTTCTCCAAATCAACACCCAAATCATCCACCTCAAGCACCTGGAACAGGCAATACACGTCCTATTGTTCCTGCTAATAATCGTGGTGGTGGAACAGGTGGTGGCTTCAACAGAGATAATCGTGGTGGCGGAGGCTTTAACAGAGACAACCGTGGTGGCGGAGGTCGTGGTGGAAGAAGAGACGACAAGGAAATTGACGCAAAAGAAATTCAAGATAAGATTAAGGAAACACAAGCAAAACTTGCTGGTGGTGGAGGTAGAGGAAAGAGCTTGAAGGCAAAATATCGTAGGGCTAAGAGAGAGGAAGCTGCCGATGCAATGGCTGATATGGATGGAGATGACAACAAGCTACAAGTAACAGAATTTGTTACAGTTAGTGAGTTGGCAAATCTGATGGATGTAAGTTTCGCCGATGTAATTGGCAAGTGTATGGGACTTGGAATCATGGTAAGTATCAATCAACGCTTGGATGCCGAAGTAATTGAATTAGTTGCAAGCGAATTTGATTTTGAAGTTGAATTCCTTGGGGTTGATGATATTGAGGAAATGGATGAAGATGAGGAAGAGGAAGAAGCTGCTGAAGCAGAAACTCGTCCGCCGATTGTTACTATCATGGGTCACGTAGATCATGGTAAGACCTCCCTTTTGGATCATATTCGTAGTGCGAATGTGGTGGCAGGTGAAGCAGGTGGTATCACTCAGCACATTGGTGCTTATGAAGTGACACTACCTAATGGCAAAGCAATTACCTTTTTGGATACTCCTGGTCACGAGGCGTTTACGGCAATGCGTGCTAGAGGTGCTAAGGTGACGGATATTGCTGTAATTGTAGTTGCTGCGGATGATGCGGTGATGCCACAAACTAAAGAGGCAATCAGTCACGCACAAGCAGCAGGTTGTCCAATGATTTTCGCAGTTAATAAGATTGATAAGGATGGAGCTAATCCACAGAAGATATACGAACAATTGGCTGGTATGAATATATTGGTTGAAAGTTGGGGTGGTAAATTCCAAAGTCAGGAATTATCAGCTAAGAAAGCAATAAACGTTGATTTGTTGTTAGAAAAAATCTTACTTGAAGCAGAATTGTTGGATGTGAAGGCTAACCCTAAAAAGGATGCTACAGGCTCTGTTATAGAGGCTTCTTTAGATAAGGGTCGTGGTTTTGTTGCTACCATTCTTGTTCAAAACGGTACTCTTCGTCAAGGTGATTTGTTGGTATCAGGACAACATTATGGTCGTGTGAAAGCGATGTTTAATGAACGTAATCAACGTGTTACAGAGGCACCGCCTTCTACTCCGGTTGTTATCTTAGGCTTGAATGGAGCGCCACAAGCGGGAGAGAAATTCAAGGTATTCCAAGATGAAGGTGAAGCAAAGGGTGTTGCAACAAAGCGTGCTCAAATTTCTAGAGAACAAGGACTTCGAGCAAGAAAACACATTACATTGGATGAAATTGGTCGTCGTTTGGCACTTGGAAACTTCAAGGAATTGAACATTATCATCAAGGGTGATGTGGATGGTTCGGTAGAAGCCTTGAGTGATTCGTTACAAAAACTTTCTAATCAAGAAATTGCCATCCGTGTTGTACATAAGGCAGTAGGTCAAATTTCTGAAAGTGATGTATTATTGGCTGCAGCTTCGGATGCTATCGTGGTTGGTTTCAATGTTCGTCCTTCTGCACAAGCCAATAAATTGGCTGAAAATGAAGGCGTACAGGTGAAGATGTATTCTATCATCTATCAGGCTATTGACGAAATCAAGAGTGCGATGGAAGGAATGCTAGAACCTAAGGTTGAAGAAAAAGAAGTTGCTACAGTCGAAGTAAGAGAGGTTTATAAATTTGATAAGGCTACTGTTGCAGGTTGTTATGTACAGGAAGGTAAGATTAAGCGTGACCATAAGATTCGTGTCTTCAGGGATGGTATTCTAGTATATCCTCGTCAAGAAGGGGGCTATGCTGAATTAGGTAGCTTGAAACGTTTCAAGGATGATATGAAGGAAGTAAATAATGGTTATGAGTGCGGATTGACAGTGAAGGGCTTTAGTGACTTAAACATCAATGACTCAATCATTGCTTATGAAGAAGAAGAAGTGAAAAGAACGCTATGGTTCAGTTTTTTTAATAAAGTATCATTTAAAGGCGAACTCTTATGGGTTC
>CANCKV010000216.1 GCA_947378615.1 Chitinophagaceae bacterium
CTTGTAAAGGCATCGGAAAGTAAGCGACAGTCCTGTCTTTTACTCCCACACACCTGTTGCTAAGTAAGACAGGTATGCTTTTGGGTTCGACAGGTTTCAAATGCTCAATGACAGGTGTGTGATTGGGCTCGACAGTTGTTTGTATAGGCTTGACAGTTGTGTCTTGTAGTACGTCAGGAGTATCATTGCGTTCGACAGGTTTCTAAGGTTCAATCACACACCTGTCAAAAGGTTTGACAGGTGTGTCTTGTAGTACGTCAGGAGAATCATTGAGTTCGACAGGTTTCTAAGGTTCAATCACACACCTGTCAAGAGGTTTGACAGGTGTGTTTTGTTGTTCGACAGGAGTGTCTAATTAAGGTTGGCTTGTATTGTAGGACGTGATGTCTATGAAGGCGTAATTTTAAAGTAGACCTTGTCATATTATTCATTCTGAATATTCATCTTATAGATATTTTTTTTTGGATTTGATTTCAAGAATTTCATTTGCCTTTATTCCTTCTTTAGAGTCAACAATGACATCTATATATTCATCTTCATACTTTGGTTTAACAATTACTTTCAATTCGCCTTCTGCATTATAGTCTCTTGCAATTAAACTCCAAGATATCTTAAATTCATACTCTTTTGGTAATGGCTCAACCCACGCATTAAAAATCTTTTTATCCTTTTGAACCAAAGGTTTGTCTTCTTTCGGTCTATAAATAATAAAATTATCATCACAATAAGTCCTTTTATGGTAGTTTGGTATAATCAAGCCCATTGTTCCAATTCCAATCTCATCATATATTTTTAAGCAACTTTCTTTTTCATTTTATAAAGTTTCTAAGTCAATTTACATCAAACTAAAAAGATATTTAATTTGGAACTTCTTTTAAGGAAGTTTCGATACCAATACCAATTGCATAATTTTTTCAACAGCTTAATTCTTGCTCGGTTGTTCCGAATTGTTAGTTCTACCGAAAGTATTACTAAAAGGTCTCGGCCTTGTAATCTTTCTTAATTCTGATTGTATGATTTGCACTTCTTGTTGATGCATCACTTTTATTTCAGTTTATTGCATACTTCAAAGCAATTCTGTTCTATTGTTTTACAAATATCGTCAATGGTTACAGATGTTTTGTTTTCCGAAAATGGTTCTCCATACAAATTTGCAAGTTTGTTTATTGTCAAAAATGATGTGCTGATAATTACCATTATTGGAATAGCCAAAAATTCAAATCTACTTTCCTCACCACCTAAGTCAATATCTCCAATAAATAGTGGAATTAGTAATACATAGAAACTCACAACTATCTTTGTGAATGCACTATAAATCATCAAAAAAGGTGTGTTTTTAATTCTTTCGGCTTTTCCTTGAATGTCATAAAACCGATTGATATGTTGCATTAAATCTACTTTCTCAATGTTTGCTTTTGAGGAGAAGTTGTCTTCAAGACTTTTTGAGAGTGCAACTAATATTTCGTTTGAAATTTTATTTTGGGTATTTATTTTAAACTCATTTAGTAACTCAATTGATTTTTCGCTGAAAGTTGGTTTAAAATTATTGTGCATTTCATTATTTAACTGTTGAATATATAAAGCTGATAATTCAATTAGTTTTTGTGCTTGAATATCATAAATAGCTTTATTAGCTGCTTTAAAGTTTTCAACATTGCTATAATAAGCATATATTTTAGCAACGAAACTCCTTGTATTATTAGTTAATTCGCCAAATATTTTCCTTGCTTCCCACCATCTGTCATAAGCGGAGTTCATTCTAAAACCCAAGAAAAAAGCAACTGCAAGCCCGAATACCGAACCTATTTGACCAGATATTTTATAAATATGGTCACCAAAATATTCTTCAAGTCCAAGAACAAGGATAGAATATACCGTTGTAAATAAAATGTACGGTGTGGCAATTTTTAGCAATTGCAATAAGCCTTGTTTTTCAGTTTTTATCATTTGTTAGTCGTCTTCATCTTTTTTAGATTTATTGTTTTCGTATGAAGGAAAACTATTTCCGCTCCTTATTTCTGTGTGTCTAATCTCACCGCCTGTAGTACCTGTCTGTTTAGCGAAAAATAATACCACAAAAGCAAAAAACAATGTGCCGATTGTAAATATTGAAGAAAAGCTTTTTTGCTTAAAACTTGACCAAAGTCCAAATAAAGAAATGCCCCCTAAAATATAGCTAAGTATGGCAAATATTTCTGCCGTTTCTTCGTGGCTTTTAATATAGTTCTCAGTAACTCCACTAATCTTTTCTGCAACTTCTTCTGCTCCTTCGCCTGTAAACATTGCTGCAATTGCTGCTAATGAGCCTAATATGAAAATCATAAATGCCGTTCGTTTGACAGATTCTGATTTTGAAATAAGTCCTGTAACCATTAAGATTACCCCCACGATAGGAAAAATAATAGGTAAATGATTTACTACTAAATGCAAATGCGCTCCGTTCATGTTACTATATTTTTAATTTAAATTTTTACTCCAAATAGGTAACTAATTATTATCATTGTCTATTCCTATAGTTTGTCCTAAAATAAAGCCTTACTACAGGTAATTGGCAAAATGGTTGGTTAGAATGGTTCTTATGGAAAATACCATACAATGTCCTCTAAATTACCCCATCAACCTAATAAAAGCAATTGTTTACTTTATTAAAAGTCGTGAACAAAAGTAGGTGTATTTAATGCAGTAATCTAAAATATGAATATAATTACTAGACCAAACAATTGTCCGATTGTTTGTATAGTGATTGACAGGGGAGGATGACCCTAATTTCAACCTAAATTATTCCAACGCTATTATTTGGGGGAGGATTTTTGGTCATTGGTTCAAATGAAATGTATGAACTAAAAACTACAAAAAGTTGTAGTATTGCATTTATTAGCATATAAGAGTTGAATAGTATTTTATGAGCTAAATTATAATGAGCTTAAAAATAATCTTTTATTATATAAATCAAAAATGAGATAAAAATTTTGATTTTATGAATGATAATATTATTAAATATGCATTTGACCAATTAACAGACAAACCAGTATTTATAAATGATGCTGCTAATGGAATTAACTGTAATTGTAAATGTGCAAAATGTGGTGAAAGACTTGAAGCGATTCAAGGAAAGACTAATGAATGGCATTTCAGGCATTACAATCGTTCAAATTGCAATGGTGGACAGGAAACTGTTATTCATAAATATGCAAAACAAATTATAGTAGAGAGCTTACAAATAACATTGCCAAAGTATGGAAAAATAGCTTACACAGAAGCTAATGCTGAAAAGGAACTAAATTCAATACGACCAGACGTTACAGCAATTTATAATGAACAGAAAATATATTTTGAAATTGCAGTTAAGCATTTTAATGAACCTGAAAAAAATACATTTTTAATTAATGGAAAACATAAAAGTGTTGAAATAGATTTAAGCACCCTCCCTTTAATTTCTTCCCCCACATTAATTGCCAATGCAGTGTTAAATGAAATAACAAACAAAAGAATAATATTTTGGGAATCAACTCCAGTAATTAATTATCAAGTACAGGATGACAAAGACAATTGGTGGACTAACCCTTTTGTTATATTGGGATTTATAGCATGTAGCTTTTTAGGGTACAAATGGGTGACAAGTAAAATCAACACCAAAAAGTAGTACATATAATTATCCAGAATTTAATACTTTTTGTATTAATTGTCAATAGACATTAGGAATATAAAAAAATATTGAACTCTCTGCATACCCAAAAAATAGCTCGTTTTAGACTGATTGCAGGGATTATTATAAAGTTTCGCCTTATCCTATGTCTAAAACAATATCCCTCCTATATGACTATTATGTTAATTTATGTTATTGACATCTGAATATATATTATATATAAGATATATAGGCTTTCCCTTTATGTTTTGAAATCAAGGATTAAGTAGGGCTTACTCAATAACTAAAAAACCCTTATGTATCAATGGTTTTAGAGCATTTCTATCATATTTACTGCAAGCCTTTTTGACTCTATAGTCAAATATCCGTGCAGCAACTTTTTGAGTTTCAGTTTTTTTGAAGGAAAAGTAGCTTGAAATGTTACTAAATGTACTAAAAAAGGTCATTTTTGATGAATTTCATAGTAAAATAATCGATTTTGTAAATTTCCTGAGTTGTTGAGTAAGCCCTAAGTAGTTTTAGCTTGCTACTTTAAATGGGTTACTAATTTAGCTATAACATTTTTTAATTCATCCTTACGATTGAGGTCAATAATTATTAAATTATTCAAAGCCTTATTAGTTTTCAAAACAGAAATCTCTGCTAGGAAAGGGTAATCTTCTAACCAAATAAAATCAGTTGTAAAGTCAAATACTTCTGTTTTTAAAGAATACCAATGAGCTGGCTTAATTTGTTTTAGCTTTTGTAATGCACTAACATCGAAATATTTAGATAAATAGGTTATAGCCGTATTAGAATTGCCATTACAATGTGTTGTAAGCCAATAGCAATCAAAGTGGTCTAAAATATAATCTATAAACTCTATTACATAATTAGCAGGTCTGGTTAATTTAGTAGTTAACAAAACTCCGTCTATATCTAAGTATAATCGTTTCTTATCTGGATTCATCCTTTGATGCTTGATAAATTGTAATGTGATTTCGATTATGAGATTCTTACTTTATAAACTCCCGTGTCATTTCTATTAATATTACTGATAGATAACCCACTTTCGCCTCCGCATATTTCTATAAATTCAAACACCTTCCACTCTTTAGGTAAAGCAGGAAATATCAAAGTAAATTTAAGGTAATCCCCTTTACGTTTTAGATAGGCTCTGTCAGGTGCATAAGGAAAATTGATTGCATTAATTAGTTGAAGCCTATCTGCAGAAGCAGTACTCTTTAGATAGCTTGTTTTATTTATATTAACCCACCAACCACTTACATACTTTGGTGAAGCATAATAGGTGCAATGAAGATAGGTAAATCCTTCTTCTTCAATCCCATTCAACAAATCGTTGGAAACCTCGATGTTAAGATACTTCTCGGTATCGAATTGTACAAGTTGTTGTAGTTCTTCCATTATTAATTTTTAATTTCTAATCTGTAAACACCTGTATTATTTCTCTTTATATTGTTTATATGTATATGCTCGCTTTTCTCAAACCCTTTTTCACTTATATATAACTGTTCCCCTTCATTTATACCAAAATTAAAAGTATCCCAAGACTTGGGAATGTATGGGAAAATAAGTGTGAAATCAAGACTTTCATTTAGAGAATAAAAAAAATGTCTTTCAGGTAATATTGGTACGTTAATGGCGTATAATAACTTTAAAAATACTTTAGCTTCATTTTTATAAATATAACTTTCTGTATTCATATTGACCCATGAGAAACCGCCCTCTGAATCGTGTGTTGCGAAGTATTTAATATGCAAGTATGTAAATTTTTCTTCCTCTGCCGAAGCAATTATTTTATTTGAAGAATCAATCTTTAAAAACCTATTTTTATCAAATTTTGTTATTGGGGTGAATAGTTCCATTTTTTTAGTGCTTTTATTTAAGAATATATTATTAACGATATTTAAAATCAATACCAAGCTGTGTACAGATATTATCATCATAAACCCAATATTCTTTTCCAATATAGTCATCTGTTATGCAAACTTCATTATTTAATAATCCTCTCGAACGATAATTATTAGCCTCCTCTGCTTCAACTGACCAAAATAGATAATTAATTAAAACTTGATTATCTTTTACTGAAAATAAATTGAGTTCTTGAATACCATAAAACTCTATACGGTTTCCATAATCAAAGTCATGATATATTTTGTGCTGTAAGAATGTGAAGTCTATTTGATATGAATCTATATTTTTTTCAAGTTCTATTGCTTTTTTGCATTCAAAAAAATAGTTAACCGCATCTTCTCTTCTAGGAGTAATACCAATTGAAGTATCATTAAATAACTTATTGGTGACGATACCATTTTTAGTTATTGAAACTGAGTAGTACGAATCTGAAAAATCCATTGTTATTTATTATAGAAATGCACCTTACATTTCAATGATAAATGTAGATACTATCAACTTTCAACTCTTATTACTAAAACGTTAATAAACATATTTAACGTTTATTATTAATATCCGATAAACCAACCTAAAAATTTCTATTTATTAATTTAGGTTTACT
>CANCKV010000217.1 GCA_947378615.1 Chitinophagaceae bacterium
CCATTTCAACATGATATTCAATGAACAAATCACACAATTCATAAGCTACTTCAATACTCTTTGCCACTTCAGTCAGCATTCTTTCTTTCAAATGAAATTTTTGTTTTGAGCGTTCATTATGAATGAACATGAATCCCCCTGCATGTTCCCTTAAAAAGACAATAACAGTAGCAAAATCTGTTTCAGCCCCTTTTACTTGACTATCAGTTCCAATACATACTTTAAGCCTGAATCCCTTTCCTACTTCCTGCTGAATTGCATTTGCCACGGCCTGTTTTATTGGGAGGTTTATCGACTCTCCATTAAATCTTCTCCATTGCATAAAAAAGTTTTTTGAAAAGTACGAATACTATTTGTTCTAAATCAATTTTAATATTATATAATTATTAACAAATAGGAATAATGGCAATAAATAAGGGAAAATCATTCAAAATCAGGTCAAAATTGGTTATAAAAATAAAAAGCACCATGAAAATAAATTTCCATGATGCTTTTTATTTTTAATTTATAAAGTCGATTATAAAATACTTATAACTAATATTTCATAACTCATCTCTCTTTACTTGTACATGATATCGTAATATTCAGCAGCCATTCTATTGCTATCAAACTGAACACGAACATCATCCATGCCATTCTTGACTATTTTACGCCATCCATCCTTGTTTTCGTAATAAGCAGGGATAATTTCATTTTCTAGAATTTCATATACTTTATTCAAGTCATATTCGTCTTGATCATGAACGTTCATGTTGGCATAATCTGCTTTTGGTACTACATAACCATTAACACCATGCTTTACAAATTCAGGTATCCATCCATCATCTGTACTGAAATTAACAGCGCCATTCATTGCAGCAGTCATTCCACTTGTTCCACTCGCTTCTCTAGGTACACGAGGATTGTTTAGCCAAACATCAGCACCTTGTTTCAATCTTCTACTTAAATACAATTCATAGCCAATTAAAACAGCTACATTCTTATACCTTTTGCTTAGGTGAACCAAATTATTGAAAGTACCAATTGCAGGATAATCAAATGGATAAGGCTTGCCAGCCCAAATGACCTGAACAGGGTATTTAGGATTATTTAATAATCTTTCAAAACGCTCTAAATCATAAGTAAGCATGTCCGCACGTTTATAACCTGCAAAACGTCTTGCCCAAACAATTGTCAATACATTCGGGTCAAAAATCTTACCTGTTTGATCGGCTACGATTTCGAAAGCACGTTTTTTCAAATACCATTTTCTGTCATCAATTGCAGCATCGTTGCCTGTTTCATTAAAATGATAAAGACGTTCATCTGCCCAATATGTCCAGTTTTGAGCATTTGTAATAGCCGTGATTTCGCAAATACCTTCATATTTACCCCACATCTCTCTAGAAACAACTCCATGCAATTGTGAAACACCATTTGCTTTTCTTGCAAACCTTAATGCAGTCAATGAGTGATTGAATTGATCATCATCCATTCCTGTTATCCTGCGAACTTCATCAAGACTCAACCCACAGAAATAACCCATTTTGTAACACAAATAAATATCATGCTTTTCATTTCCGGCTTCTTCCGGAGTATGAGTTGTAAATACAAGATGTTCTTTAAGCGCAGGAAGACTTCTGAATTTATTCAATAAATAAAATGCTGCAGAAATTCCATGAGCCTCATTTAAATGGTAAACTTCAGGATTAAATCCTATTTCATCCATCAACTTAGCGCCACCGATACCCAACAACATAAATTGTGCAACTTTAGTAGCCACATTCGCATCATATAAACGATGAGTAATTGTTTGAGAAACATAGTCGTTCTCAGGTATATCTGTACTCAATAAAAATAAAGGGGCAGTATTAAATACCTCAGGAGCTAAATAATAAACTTTAACCCAAACAGGAGCATCATGAATAAGAATCTGAAATTTAACATCAATATCCTGAAGAAATGAGTAACTCTTTTCCATCCAAGCCGGCTGTAAAGTTTGATCCTGATTACGGGTTTGGTCATAATAACCATACTTCCACAAGATACCAATACCAACCATGTTTTGCTTGAGCTCATAAGCTCCACGCAAATGCGAGCCAGAAAGGAAGCCAAGACCTCCACTATAAATCTTTAAAGGCTGATGAATAGCGAACTCCATGGAAAAATAAGCCGCTCTTTTTTTGTACTTATCATTAATCTCGTAGGGAACCTGAAATTTTCTAAAATTCATTTGTTATTTTTTTAGTGAAAATTGTTTGCAAAGTAAGGGTAAAAATTTAATATGTACTTTGTACACATTGCAAAATGCTATTAATATTTAAAATACCATCCATTTTTCATCATTTCAGAGAAATAAATTATCATTTTTATTAGTTCTCAATTAATACAAAAAGAAGCATTAAATATTAAATAAAATATAACTTCTATCAACTCATAACATGATAGTTATCGCTCGAATATCGGAAAATAATTTATACGTTTAACTTTTAAGGACAGAATATTCAAATAAAGAACATCTTTTAAAAAAAATTACTAGTAACATTTGTATTAAAGTAATTTTTTTATTCGCCTTTTTAAATCAGGTAATACTTCTGCCTCAAACCAGATGTTTCTTGCCTGCCAAATATTATTACGAGGAGAGGGATGTGGTAATGGAAAATATTGGGGTAAATATCGTTGGTAAATCTGAACTGTTTCTGTCAAAGTTGCTTGCACACCCTCACCTAAATAATAGTTTTGAGCATATTGCCCAACTAATAATATCAGCTTTACATTTGGAATCTGCTCTAATAATTTTAAATGCCATAGAGGTGCACACTCTTTTCTAGGAGGTAAATCACCTGTTTTACCTGTTCCGGGATAACAGAATCCCATTGGAATTAATGAAATTTTCTCTGGATTATAAAAGGTTTCTTTGTCAATGCCCATCCAAGCCCTTAGATTATCTCCACTTTTGTCATTCCACGGAATTCCTGTTTTGTGAACGATTCTTCCCGGAGCCTGTCCTACAATAATAATCTTACTATTAACACTTGCGGCAATGATGGGATTCACACCTGCATCTAAATGCTGTTCACACACTTTGCAAGCCTTGATTTGTTCTAAAAGATTTTCCATTATTTAATTAAAAAGAGTTTTAATACTATGCAAACCAAGAAAAACTAGGGCACAAAAATGTTGAAACGATTTGTATTCCTAAGGGTAATATATGCTAAAACAAAAAGAACATGATGAATGACTAAAAATAAATAAACCGAAAGCCAACACTTTCGGTTTATCACAATTACATCTAGTCGTATATATAACGCAAAACTTATAACCTAATACCTACAACTTAATACCTACAACTTATATTTCATATCTCATCATTCATATTTCAAAAGCCCTACTCCCTTCCATGACAAGCCTTATATTTTTTGCCACTTCCGCAAGGGCAAGGATCATTACGCCCTATTTTAGGACCTACGATGATAGGCTGTTGTTTGACAGGCGTTTCATCAACAAAATCTTCTTCAGTAGGAGGCAATTCTCTTCCTGCTGCATCCACTTCTTGTTTCTTAGTCTTGAGTTTACTCAAATCAGTTTTTTCCTGACGCCCTTCTCTTACTTGCCCTTCGTTATCTCCTGGAATCACTGCATGCGACAAGAATTCAACAATATTTTTATTTACTACACTATCCATGTTCTTGAATAGGGTGAACGCCTCCATCTTATAGATAACCAAAGGATCTTTTTGTTCGTAAGTGGCTGTCTGAACACTTTGCTTCAAATCGTCCATTGCACGAAGATGTTCTTTCCATTCATCATCAATAAAGTTTAAAGTAGCAGTCTTTTCCAAACTATTCAGTAATTCAAATCCATCCGTGGAAACTGTCTTATCTAGATTAGCCAATATTTGTAATCCTCTTTTTCCATCGGTAAATGGCACAATGATATTTTCTATATGCGATCCTTGTTCCTTGCGTACCGTTTTAAATATCGGAACAGCATGAGTGGCAATCTCTTCTTTCTTGCGTTGATAATTCCCTATTGCTTCCTGATACAACTGTTCAGCCAAATCCTGTACAGATTTCTTGTCTAAATCAACTGCTGTAATGCCTGTCTCTACACCAAAATGAAGAATTGTAGCCAATTTGAAACCTTCAAAATCACCTGCATCCTTAAATGAATCTATTACATTTTCTGCTACAGAATAAAATGCATTGTCCAAATCTAGGGCTAGTCTTTCTCCAAACAAGGCATGATTTCTCTTTGAATAGATAACAGTACGTTGCTTATTCATCACATCATCATACTCCAATAAACGCTTTCTAATGCCGAAGTTGTTTTCTTCTACCTTCTTTTGAGCCCTTTCGATACTCTTCGTAATCATCGGATGCTGAATCACTTCGCCTTCTTTATAACCTGCAAAGTCCATCACCTTTGCAATACGTTCGCTACCAAACATCCGCATCAAATCATCTTCCAAACTAACAAAGAACATAGTAGAACCTGGATCTCCCTGACGACCCGCACGACCACGCAACTGTCTGTCCACACGACGACTTTCGTGTCGTTCTGTACCCACAATTGCCAAACCACCAGCTTCTTTTACGCCTGGTCCGAGCTTGATATCCGTACCACGACCTGCCATATTCGTTGCAATCGTTATAGCACCTGCTAAACCTGCTTCTGCAACTACCTGCGCTTCACGTGCATGTTGTTTTGCATTCAATACATTATGTGGAATTTGCTTTTGGCGCAACATCCTACTCAACAATTCACTTACTTCTACCGAAGTGGTACCCACAAGTACGGGTCTTCCCGCATTTCTTAATTTAGTGATTTCATCAATTACAGCACCGAATTTCTCACGTTTTGTTTTATAAACAGAATCCTGTTCATCTTTTCTAATTTGTGTAATATTAGTTGGTATCGTAACTACATCTAGTTTATAAATATCCCAAAACTCACCTGCTTCCGTTTCGGCAGTACCGGTCATACCACAAAGCTTATGGTACATCCTAAAATAGTTTTGTAGGGTTACAGTTGCATAAGTTTGTGTAGTAGCCTCGATTGTGACATTTTCCTTCGCCTCTATCGCCTGATGCAATCCATCACTATAACGACGACCATCTAGAATACGACCTGTTTGTTCATCCACAATCTTTACAGCCCCTTCCATCACCACATACTCCACATCTTTATCAAAGAGTGTATAGGCTTTCAATAGTTGCTGAACGGTATGAATACGATCAGCCTTTACAGAATAATCATTGATGATGACTTCTTTTTGTTGTAGCTTTTCTTCCGCACTTAATCCGCTCTTGTCAATATTATTAAGTCCGATACTGATATCAGGAATAATAAAGAAGTTAGGGTCTTCGCCTGCTTTCGTGATTAATTGAATACCTCTGTCTGTTAATTCGACAGAGTTATTTTTCTCGTCTATATAAAAATACAATTCAGCATCAGCAACGTGCATTTCACGAGACTGATCTGCCAAATAAAAGTTTTCGGCCTTTTGAAGTTTCACCCTCATTCCAGGTTCAGACAGGAACTTGATAGTTGCACTATTCTTAGGAAGACCTCTATGTGCCCTAAATAAAGCTAACCCTCCATCTTTAGGGTCATCATTTCCGTCTGCAATTTTTTTCTTAGCTTCTTGAAGGAATGTGTTTACTGCACGCTTTTGTGCATCAACTATTTTTTCAATTCTTGGTTTCAATTCAAAGAATTGTTCCAAATTATCTTGTCTTCCGATTGGACCACTAATAATTAATGGAGTTCTAGCATCATCAATCAATACACTATCCACCTCATCCACCATTGCAAAATGATGTTTACGCTGAACCATTTCGTCAGGATTATGTACCATGTTGTCACGGAGATAATCAAAGCCAAATTCATTATTTGTACCATAGGTAATATCTGCTAAATAAGCCGTTCTTCGCTCTGCAGTATTTGGTTGGTGCTTATCTATACAATCTACTTTTAGTCCAAGCCATTCAAACAAAGTACCATTCCACTCACTATCTCTCTTTGCCAAATAGTCATTCACAGTAACTATATGAACACCTTCCCCTGATAATGCATTCAAATAAGCAGGGAGGGTACTTACCAACGTTTTTCCTTCACCTGTTGCCATTTCTGAAATCTTGCCGTTGTGTAATACCACGC
>CANCKV010000218.1 GCA_947378615.1 Chitinophagaceae bacterium
AAAGCTGGTTTAGGTATCAGTACTGCAATCGGAATTGGTGGTGATCCAATCATAGGCACTCCTACTGTAGAAGCTGTAAAATTATTGATGGAAGACCCTGAAACTGATGGTATCATCATGATTGGAGAAATTGGTGGAAGCATGGAAGCGGATGCTGCCTATTGGATTAGAGATAATGCAACAAAACCTGTTGTTGGTTTCATAGCTGGTCAAACTGCTCCTGCTGGACGTAGAATGGGTCATGCTGGTGCAATCATTGGTGGTGCAGATGATACTGCTGCTGCAAAAATGAAAATTATGGCTGAATGTGGAATTCATGTGGTAGCTAGTCCTGCTGACATAGGAAAGACAATGGCTGCTGCCCTCGCAAAATAATAGTTTGAATTAATTAATATAGCCTACATCGTCTGCGGTGTAGGCTTTTTTATTATAACGATTGCTTGATACAGAATACAGGTGATTAGCTACTAGTAATTTGAAATCTGTATCTTGAAATACTTTCTAAATTTCTTTTTTATGAATAAAACAACCTTAGTTCTTGGTGCTTCTACCAATTCTGACCGTTATAGTAATATTGCAGTAAGGCATTTGAGAAAAAATGGACATACAGTAGTTGCTATTGGGAATAAGAGTGGACTGATTGGAGATGTAAGCATTATGACAGATACACCTTTGATAGAAAATGTTCACACAGTGACCCTTTATCTAAATCCTAATAATCAGATAAATTATTATCAATACATACTTTCATTAAAGCCGAAAAGAATAATCTTTAATCCGGGTACAGAAAACGACGAGTTCTTTAATAAGGCATCAGATAATGGAATTGATGTAATAGAAGCATGTACCCTTGTTTTGTTGAGTACAGGTCAATATTGATGGTATCTTGTAAATATATTTTACTGTAAAATTGCGATGAAATCAAAATAAATTGTTCGACCAATCTTAATTATATCCCATTTTTATTTAGCTCATTAATTAAGTTCTAACTGTTTTAACATTATTTAAATTGCCAAGCAGTGGAAAGAATATTTGAATTTAAATCCGTAGTTTTTAGATAATGTCAGCATCTAATTTCCAAAGAAACTAGTCTTGATTCTAAGATGCTTTCAGTTGGTACAATCCTAATTCCTGCCCCTGCATATTGACATCTGAATACGGAAAAGGCATAATTGCTAGTATAATAATTGACAGAGATATCATATTGTTTATAACGGGCAAATTATTTTTTATTGAACTCGCAATCAGTTTAAATATCTCGCAACTCTCAGTTGAGGTATAATGCCTGCTTTACAATAAATCGTATTTGATGGATATCAAAACTAAATAGCCCTTAAGTATATTTATTTTAATAGCTTTTACCATAAACAATAGGGAAAGTTATTGGGTCAAAAATGTTTCATTGTTTCAATAGTCTGTCTCATTTGTTACCTATTTTAATAAAAATATTTGTTGTTGTAAAATACATTATCGTAATATTGCGATAAATACAAAATAATGGGAGCGACAAAAGCGGATGAATTTTCAGTAACTGACAATCGGGTAGCGAAATATGCAAAAGCATTGTCGCATCCTGCAAGAATTGCCATTTTAAAGTTATTAATAAAGAAACAAGCATGCATTTGTGGTGATATAGTAGAGGTGCTTCCCCTATCACAAAGTACGGTCTCGCAGCATTTAAAGGAATTAAAGGAGGCAGGATTGATTAAAGGTGATATTGAAGGAGCTAAAGTTTGCTATTGCATTGACGAAGACGAATGGAAGGCTGCACAGTCTTATATCAATGAACTATTTGCTAGTTTCACAGGCTTGAAAAGCATTTGTTGTTAATCTTTTTTTGCCTTATATAATCGTAATATTTCGATTAATTATATTTCTACCACTAAGGAAACAAGGAAATATACAAAGAACACAAAGGTCATTTATTTAACAAGTTGAAATTTGAATGGAGAATTAAGCTAAAAAAAATAGGCGTTTTTACTTGAAGGATTACTTGAATTGAAAAATCAAATGTTCTATTTGTGTACTTTGTTTCCCTAGTATTAAAAACAATCATTTTTTAATCACAATTAATCAGTTAAATCATAAATAATGAAATCAGATAATGAACTCAAAGAAATCGTAAGGAAAAAGTATAGTGAAATAGCCTTACAGGATAAAGCTACTAATGAAAGTAGCTGTTGTGGTGCAGGTGGATGCAGCACAGAAGTTTATAACATCATGACAGATGACTATAATGGTATTGAAGGATATAACGCCGATGCAGATTTAGGATTAGGTTGTGGATTACCCACTCAATTTGCCAAGATAAAAAAGGGCGATGTGGTGATAGATTTAGGCAGTGGTGCAGGGAATGATTGTTTTATTGCAAGGGCAGAAGCAGGAGAAACGGGTAAGATTATCGGCATAGATTTTACGCCCGCAATGATTGATAAGGCAAGGCATAATGCAGAAGTGAGAGGGGTAAATAATGTGGAGTTCCGTCAGGGCGACATTGAGAATATGCCTGTAGGTGGAAATATTGCAGATGTGGTCATCAGTAATTGTGTGCTGAATTTAGTACCTAATAAGAATGCAGTCATCAAGGAGATTTACAGGGTATTGAAACCGGGTGGGCATTTCAGTATTTCTGATGTGGTTCTTGTGGGAAGGTTGCCTGAAGCATTGCAAAAAGATGCAGAAATGTATGCCGGTTGTGTGGCGGGTGCCATTCAAAAGGAGACTTACCTTGAATTGATTCAATTAAATGGGTTCGTAAATATTACCCTTCAAAAGGAGAAGGCAATTGTTATTCCTGATGATATTCTGAAGAATTATTTGGATGCAGAAGCATTGCTTGACTTCAAACAAGGAAGTACGGGCATCTTTAGTATTACTGTATTTGCACAAAAGCCACAAGGAACGGTAACAACTAGCTGTACACCTGGAAGCGGTTGCTGCTAATATCAAATAATTAATTATTTAACCTGAATTAGGCTCGAAATCCTATTGAGGTTTTTAACGACTAAGTATTCACTACACATTATGCAAATCGCATTATTTTCGGATGTTCACGCTAACTTTCCTGCTTTAGAAGCAATGTTTGTTGATATTGATAGTAGAAAGCCTGATGCCATTTATTGTTTGGGTGATTTGGTCGGTTATAATATTTGGCCAAATGAAGTTATCAATAAAATTAGACAGCGAGGTATCGCAACTATTTCTGGCAATCATGATTTAAAAGTAAAAAAGAAGACATCAGAGAAAGAGGGGATTATTATTGATGTAAAAAGCTTTGCCTATCAGTTGGTAGGGGAAGAAGAAAAGAATTATTTGTTGAGTTTGCCCTCTAGTATCCGTCTGACCTTTTATTGCAATTACACGTCTATAAATTTATTGCTAGTTCATGGCAGTCCGAATAGTGTGAATGAATACCTTTTTGAAGAATTGGAAGAGGCATATTTGTCAGAGATTATGAAAACTGCGAATGCAGATATTCTTTGTTTTGGTCATACACATAAGCCTTATCATAGGGTAATCCAGATTGAAAATGAGGGTGTCAGTCAGTGTCGACATACAATAAATACAGGTTCGGTTGGCAAACCCAAAGATGGTAATCCAAAAGGATGTTATGTTTTATTGACAATTAATGAAACTATCTCATTGCAAGAACAAGATAGTATAAGTGTTGAATTTGTTCGTTTTGATTATGATATAGAAACTGCAGCAAAAGCAATTGAGAACAGCCCTTTACCCAATGACTTTGCAGAGATGCTTCGAAAAGGTTATTAGGATTAACTTTTACCACAAGGAGCAAAATGTTAATTTTCAAGTAATTATAACACAAAAATAGAACTTAGTGTTCTTTGTTTTCCCCTAGAGACCCCCGTGTTAAAACAAAAAATATAAATAAATATGAGTGCAAATAATTGTGCCCCCGCTTCAAATAGAAAGCAATTAAGTTTTTTAGACCGTTACCTGACACTTTGGATATTCTTGGCGATGGCAATTGGAGTTGCTATTGGCTACTTTCTGCCAGGGTCATCTACATTTATCAATTCATTTTCGAGTGGAACTACGAATATTCCATTAGCAATAGGATTGATAGTGATGATGTATCCTCCCTTAGCAAAGGTTCGCTACGAAAAGATGGGAGAAGTCTTTTCAAATACAAAAATATTAGGAGCATCGTTATTTCTGAATTGGATTATTGGTCCAATCTTAATGTTTTTATTGGCCATTATATTTCTGCAAGACCATCCTTCTTATATGATTGGACTGATATTGATTGGACTTGCCCGTTGTATCGCCATGGTGGTGGTTTGGAATGAATTGGCAGAAGGTAATCGGGAATATGCCGCTGGATTAATTGCATTGAATAGCATCTTTCAAGTGTTATTTTATAGTGTCTATGCTTATTTGTTTATTACCATTCTACCTCCAATATTTGGTATCAAAGGTTTAGAAGTAAATATTACGATTGCTGAAATAGCGAAGAGTGTGGGTATTTATTTAGGAGTACCCTTTGCAGCAGGTATCATCAGCCGATATACATTGATAGCAATAAAGGGAGAAGAATGGTTTCAAAATAAGTTTGTCCCTTTCATTTCGCCACTTACTTTGAGTGCATTAATGTTTACGATAGTTGTCATGTTCAGTTTAAAAGGGAATCTGATTATTCAAATTCCACTTGATGTAGTTCGAATTGCCATTCCATTAGTCATCTATTTCATCATCATGTTTGTGGTGAGTTTCTTTATGGGAAAATCATTAGGGGCAGACTATTCCGCGAATACGGCGATTGCTTTTACTGCCACAGGAAATAATTTCGAGTTGGCAATAGCAGTGGCGATTGGCGTATTTGGGATTAATAGTGGCGAAGCATTTACGGGAGTGATTGGACCTTTGGTAGAAGTGCCTGCTTTAATAGCATTGGTTAACTTAGCTTTCTGGTTTAGGAAGAAGTATTACATGAAATTATAAAAAGGGTTTACCACAACATAAATAAAGAAAACTATAAAGGTATACAAGCACAAATGATTTTAAATTCATAGTGTTCTTTGTGGATTCTCCTTTGTGTTCCTTATGGTAAGAATAAATTTTCAAATCATTAATTAATCATCAATAAAGTAACAATGAAAAAGATTTTAGTGTTATGTACAGGCAATAGCTGTAGAAGTCAGATTGCCGAAGGTTATCTCCGTCATTTTGCAGGCGATAAGGCAATAGTGTATAGTGCAGGCGTTGAAACGCACGGTGTCAATCCAAGGGCAATCGCCACTATGAAAGAAGATGGTATTGATATTTCAACCCATACTTCTAATAATGTGACTGAATATTATTCAATAGATTTCGACTTTGTAATTACCGTCTGTGACAATGCAAAGGAGCGTTGTCCATTCTTTCCTACAAAGGCAGAAAAGTTTCATTACAATTTCCCTGACCCTGCAAAGGCAAAAGGAACTGAAGAGGAAATATTAAAACAATTTACGGCAGTGAGACAATTGATTAAAGACTATTCTGAACAGTTTGTGAAAAAACATTTGGGATAGGATAATATCCATAAGTTATTAGAAAAGGAAGGTTTCGCTCAAAGCGATGCCTTCCTTATTTTCTATAGAGGAAAACTAATTTTGCCCATACTGATTTGAGGAATACTACTGATTTGATTACTGTAATCAAGCGGATTACCACAAAGTGTTTCATTGGCTAATAGTGCAAATAAAACGGCTTCCTTAGCATCGGGATGTATGCCTAATTCTTTAAAGTCTCGGAAATGTACATTAGGCAATTGATTGTATAAATGTTCCATTAATAGCGGATTGTGCACGCCTCCACCGCTTGTAAATACTGTATAATCCCCCTTTTCTGCAAGGTTCTGATTAAGTGCATCTACTATCATATCGGCAGTAAACTTATTGAGTGTAGCCAAACAATCTTCATGAGAAATCGAATCGCCCACTGATTTTTGTTTTGCTGTTTCTACGTAATTCAAACAAAATAATTCTGGACCTGTGCTTTTAGGGAAAGGTTGCAAGAAGAAGTCATTTGCTTTTAGGGCATTCAAAAGTTCTTCGTTTATATTCCCTTTACTTGCTATTTCAGCATCTTTATCAAAATGTTTTATTGGGAAATGCTTTCTGATATAGGCATCCATCAA
>CANCKV010000219.1 GCA_947378615.1 Chitinophagaceae bacterium
AGCAAATAAACTTCAGAATTAATAAAAATAGTTGACTATTTGAGTGAAAATATGGAAAACAAGATGATTTTCTATAATTGACAAGACTAATTCAGATAAAATGAAACTTAGAGATGTCATTCTTTGATATAATCACAAATTGTGATGACAATAGACTGATTCATATTTAAATAGGGCTTTTCGGAAAATCTAAGGAAATCTGTTGTGGTTAATTATCAATAATTATGGCTCAACACTTTGCTTGTGGGAGTAGAGTCATTATACTTTTAACCCTCTCAAACAAAGTGTTGAGCCAATTTTTATTTTATATGATGTATCATCTTGATGCTATTAAATTGTATGTCTCAAAATCTATATCAAAGTCCAAAACTCTTCACCGTATCCACAAATGCCCTTGCATGATCTACAGGAACATGTGGTAAAATACCATGTCCGAGATTTGCGACATATCTTCCCTTACCAAATGCCTGACACATTTCTGTTACTTCTTTCTTGATGACAGGTATTGGGGCTAGAAGTTTGGCAGGGTCGAAGTTGCCTTGTAGCGTAATGTCTTTTCCTGCCATTTGTCTTGCAACAGAAGGTTTGATACACCAATCAATGCCCAATCCTGCCGCACCTGTTGCTGCCATTGCATCTATACTTTGCCATGCACCTTTCGCAAATACTATCGTCAACACTTCATCTTTTAATGCCGCAACAATTTGACGGATATAATGCAAAGAATAGGTTTCAAAATCGTGTGGACTCAACAGACCTCCCCAACTATCAAATATCTGAACCACATCTGCACCTGCTTTTGCTTGTGCTTTAAGGTAGGCGATAGTGGTGTCGGTAATCATTTGTAATAAGGTATGTGCCAACTCGGGTTGAGTATAGCAGAACTCCTTTACCTTATCAAAAGTCTTAGACCCCTTTCCTTCCACCATATAACAAAGCAATGTCCACGGTGCACCCGCAAATCCTATTAACGGAACACGACCATTCAGTTCTTGTTTAATTAGCTTCAATGCCTTGAATACATAACCCAAAGACTCTTCCACATCAGGAACACGAACTCTTTGTAAATCTGCAACTGTTGCAATTGGGTTAGGTAAAATCGGCCCCTTACTTTCTATCAATTGCACTTCTAATCCCATTGCCTGAGGGACCACTAATATATCTGAGAATAAGATTGCCGCATCAACTCCTACAATATCAACTGGCTGAAGCGTAATCTCAGCTGCCAATTCGGGTGTCTGACATCTTTCAAAGAAGCCGTACTTGTTTTTAATCACCATATACTCAGGTAAATACCTCCCTGCCTGACGCATCATCCACACAGGTATTCTTTCTGTTTCTTCTCCTCTAAGTGTTCGTAATAGTAAGTCGTTCTTTATCACTGATTTAAATTGATTTAAAATGATACCCTTCGCCCCAAAAGGGGTACTTAAGATGTTTATTTATTGAGTTGAATTAAAATATCCAATTGCTTTCCTAACCAAGCTATCCTTTTCAGGACTATCTGACTTAACAATTTTATTGGTTGAATAGTTGCCTATTGCTTTTGCCGTAGTATTTCCAATAGCAAAAAGAATCGTAGAGACGTCTATCTTATTTACCGAAAAGAAACTCTCCACTGCACTCGGACTAAAAAACAAAACAGCATCATACTTTTTATTGATGCTGTGTGGAGTCGTATTTGTTTCGTAAACCACCATTTCTTCCAAGTCTATTTGTTGTTCCTTCAGTAATTGCGGCAATTCATCCCTTCTAATATTCCCACAAAAGAAGACGGCCTCCTTAGCGCCATTTTCAATCAATCCTTCAGCCAAAGACGATGCATCTTTTCCTGTTCCTTTGATACTATCAACCCCAAAATAATCCTTGATGATTGATTTGGTAGTGCCGCCCATACAGTAAATATTCCAAATTGGTTTAATGCCATCTAAGCTTTCAATGATCGCCTCGGCAGCATTCATACTTGTAAACACTATTGTGCTTTCTTTTTGGGCGATAGTTTGAATTTGTTTCTTCTTATCTTGATTTATAGAAACGGAGGTTTCAATAAATGAAATACAGTCGATAACGATTCCCTTTTCGTCTGCTTCCTCTATCAACAGATTATCGACGGGGCGTGTACTTAATATCTTGATGGGGTAATTCAAATTAATTTATTAAAACTTAAAATCTATAATTTCTGTATGCTGTCTATTATTGCTTGTCCACCTTGTTCTAAAAGAGACTTCGCTGCAATTGCCCCACCATTCTCGGCATCTTCAAAGGAAATAGTTTGCTCTATTTCTGCTTTTGCCGACCCATCAAGTGCTACTACATTACCTCTGAAATAAATGGCATTATCTTTTATTTCTGCTAATGCAGAGATAGGCGTTGAACATCCCCCTAAAAGAACCCGTAGAAAATCACGCTCTATCTTAGTACAGATTGCAGTAGGTGAATCATTAAAATGTTGGCAGGCATCAAAACTAAAACTATCGCCATCTCTACAGACCACCATTATTGCTCCTTGTGCAGGTGCAGGCAACATCCAATCTAAATCAATGCTATTTTCGGGACGTAGGTTAATTCGTTCCAATCCTGCAGCGGCGAATATTGCTCCGTGCCAATTGCTTTCGCTCACCTTACGGAGTCTTGTATTGACATTTCCTCGTAAATTTTCTATTGTATGGTGTGGATAGCGATGAAGCCATTGCGCCTTGCGGCGGATGCTGCTTGTTCCAATTGTTAGTGGTAAGTGGTAAGTTGTTAGTGATTCTCCACTAATCACTAACAACTTACCACTAACAACTAGAATGTCCTTATAGCTCGCCCGTTTTAGTACCGCACTTTGAATGATTCCATTTGGTAATTGAGTAGGTACGTCTTTCATGGAATGAACTGCAATGTCGATCCTATCATTTAATAAAGCTAAATCCAAGCTTCTTGTAAATACACCCTGAACACCCATCTCATATAGTGGTGTAACCAAATCTATATCGCCTTCACTCTTGATAAAAACTAATTCTGCCGCATATCCATTTTCCTTCAAAAGGTCTTGAACAAGGGTCGCTTGCCAAACAGCTAATTGGCTTTCCCGTGTGCCAATACGTATAACTCTTCCCATATTTGTGATTAAAGTTATTAAAGTGATTTTTAGATGATTAGTGTAAAATTGAATTTGTGATTTAAGATGATTTAAAATGATTTAAATGATGAACGAATATATCATTCAAATCATTTTAAATCATCTTAAATCACGAATCTAGTTGAGACTGATAGCCATAAACTCATTTATCGCTTCGATAAAGTTGCAACCGCCTTTATTTTCTTTGCGCATGTTTTGAGCCATGTTTTTAATCACCTTTTGAATTAAAACGTTACTGTCTGCAGTTGCTGCAACATGGTGACAATTGGTATAGTTGATGTATAATTCGCTTTCTTGTATGGCCAATAATTTACTTTTAACAGCCCTGATAACAGGCACATTCTTGCGCATCTCCTGCCATTCTTCAAATTCTGCAATATGTTCTGCGATAATCGCCTTTGCTTTAGGTACTTCAGCAAGCCTCTTTTGAAGGGTGGCATCATTTATTTTTGATAAATCATCCACGTTTACTAAAGAAATATGTGATAATGTCTTACAGTCAGGATTGATGTTATTGGGGATAGATAAGTCAATCAACACCTTGTTGTTACTACCAATAAATTCTTCTTTATTTAGGATTGGTTTCTCGGCATTTGTGGCTACAATAATCACATCGGCAGCTTGAATTTCATGTTCAATTAATTCGTAAGAACCCACTTTCAAATTCAATTCATCTGCCAATTCTTGAGCTTTCTCTTCTGTGCGATTAATCAAGGTGATGTTGGTATTATTCAAATAATCGACCACATTCTTGCAAGTGTTTCTGCCAATCTTGCCTGTTCCGAGTAATAATATTTTCTTTTCTGAGATATCCTTAACCGTATCTTTCAAATATTGTATAGCAGCAAAGGCAACAGAAACTGTTCCTCCACTCAATTGTGTATTATTTTTAATGTTTTTAGAAGCTTGTATTACTGCATTAACTAAGCGCTCCATAAAACAGCCTATTGCACCATGTTCTTTAGAGAATTTGAAAGATTGTTTGATTTGACCGATGATTTCATAGTCTCCTAATATTTGAGAATCTAATCCTGAACCAACAGAAAAAAGATGTTCGATAGCTGCATTGCCATTTTTGATATAAGAAAGTTGATTGAAAGTTTCTTTGCTACCGGTTGTTTTGGAACATAATAAATCGACTAATTCATTTACACTTGTTGCCAAACCATAAATTTCTGTCCGATTGCAAGTACTAATCACCATCAATTCTGTGATACCAATTTGACGGGCATCATTAATTAATGCACGATATTGTTCAGTGGCAATAGCAAATTGCCCTCTGATAGAAGCTTCTGTTTTTTTGTAGTTAATACCTGCTGCGAAAAACTGTAATTGGTGCATAATCACTTACCCTTTTAATATGGGATGAAATAGTAACGCAAATGTAACCGTCCAAAATTCCGCAAGAGTGTAACATTGGTGGCGTTACTGTCATTTTTCTGTCATGTTTGAACATTGTTTCATGAAAATGTAGGAATTTGATAATCCTAAGAAGTAATTGTAATCAAATTGCGTTTGAAAATTGGGGTAAGGAGCACATTAACGAATTGAATTTTTGAAGGTTTTACATTGAACCTCTAAATGTTATTCAGGAACTATACATGCTTTTTTATCCCTTTTATTCTATTAAAAAAATGAATTGACTGAAAAGAATGATTGATTGATATGATAATAATTGATTTGGACAATGAGTTCTTTGAAAATAAGGAAGGTAAAATAAATGAATTGAGCAATTTTCATATTTAATACTATAGAAAATAATACGAATTTTATAAAAAAGCTCAACACATAGTGTGAAATGAAGGTGTTCATGTTTCTTATTTATATAACTTCTAGGAAAGACGAAAGGCTACCACATAGCCACATAGAAAGGACTATCCTTTTTTTATGTTTTTTAGTAAAAAGTAGGTCACATAGGAATTCAATGTCGTTAAGTTAAGCGTACTAACCGAAAATAAGGGTGTCAGCCTGAGCCTGTCGAAGGTGGGCAAACAGGGAAAGAACCTTTATTTATCCCGGTTTCGACAAGCTGCTGATGACAAGTAGTTAATTGGTTTGAAAATCAATGATGAAAGTTTAAGTTGCTTACGGCTTCGACGGGCTCAGCCTGACAATCACCCTTATTTTCGGAGAGTATGCGATGTCATCTCAAAAAACTTGAGAACCTCTAATTACTGCCTCAACCTGACACTTGTTCCTTAACTTAATGACATTGCATAGGAATCCTACTTCGTAGCATTGAAACAGCTTTTTTGAAAAGAAGTTATATAGTAGACAGATAGGTTCACATAGAAAGCACATAGATTTTTTTCTATGTTTTATTAAAGAGAAGTTCACATAGAAATTCTACTTCGCTGAATTAGGGGCTACTTAGTGAAACGATTTTATAATTGCTCAATTTATTTATTCAGCATTCCTAATAGAAATAATTTGAGCAACTTTTTAATCCTCAGAACAAATCATTTATCATCATATTATCGGGATTTTCGGGAAATATCTTTTCCTTATACAGAATCTACAATGATGAACATTTCACTTGTATTAAGCTATTCCTTAACCTAATGAATGCCCCTAAAGAGGGGAATTAGTTGCTACCAATTGTAATAACTCATTGATTTCAAATAGCTATTACGACAAAACTTATTGGTAATAGCCCAAATTGGCATGCTAATACTGAACCTTTGTGCCTTAGTCCTGAACCTTTGCATGCTTAGAATCACCCTTAAGGGGCATTTCCTGAGTCTTTGTACCAATGTATTGAGGACTTGTATGCCCGGACCTCTCCCTCATAAGCTCGGATTCAAACTTGCATGCCTGAATTCACCCTTAATTGGTCATTTCCTGAGACTTTGAATGCTCTCATCAAACCTTAGTTTGCTCTCATCAAACCTTTGTTTGCTATCGTCAAACTTTTGATTGCTATCGTCAAACCTTTGATTGCTCGGAAATGAACTTGCATGCTCGGATTCATCCTTGACTGGTCATTTCCTGAGACTTTGAATACTCTCAA
>CANCKV010000220.1 GCA_947378615.1 Chitinophagaceae bacterium
GATTGGATGAAGGAACATAAGGATGAACTAACTGCATTGCAAATATTCTATAATCAACCGTATCGCAGGCGCGAGATAACGCATACAATGATTAAGGAAATTTTGGAAATATTAAAAACCGAAAAACCATTATTGGCACCAATGAATGTATGGCGTGCATACAATACAATTGATAATACAAATCATATTGTTTCCGCCGTAGGGACAGGTCGCGACCTGTCCTTACAACGTGACCTGTCCCTACAACGCGACCCATCCTTACAACGCAACCTGTCCCTACAACGCGCGCCATCCCTACAACACGACCCATCCCTACAACGCGACCCATCCCTACAATCGTCATTATCCGAAATGATGATGTTGGTTTCATTAATTCGTAGAATTACGGGCATTGATAATGTATTGACACCTTATGATAAAATAGTGGATAAGAATTTTCAGGATTGGGTATTTAAAAAGCAGGCAGGTACTATTAAGTTTAATGAGGAGCAAATGCAGTGGTTGCGGATGATAAAGGATTATGTGGTGAGTAGTTTTCATATTGAAAGGGATGATTTTGATTTAAACCCCTTTAATGCACAAGGTGGATTGGGCAAGATGTGGCAATTGTTTGGTGAAAACACCGACGAAATTATTAACGAATTAAATGAAGCGTTGGCTGCATAATGAGTGAGATTAAGGATATACCTAAGCATTGGGAGATAAGGAAGTTGGGGGAAGTGTGTGAAATATTTGCTGGTGGGGATGTACCTAAAGATAATTTTTCATTAACACCTAGTGATAAATATCAAATTCCGATATATGCGAATGGAGAAAAGAACAAAGGGCTATATGGATACACCGATATTGCGAAAGTCATAACACCAAGTGTTACAATATCTGCAAGAGGAACAATAGGCTTTGCTTTGGTTAGAAATAAACCATTTTTCCCAATAGTCAGATTAATTGTGCTAAATCCCAATAAGACTTTAGATGTTTCTTTTCTAAAATATGCAATTGATAATAGTAAAATCAAACATACAGGTTCGTCGATTCCACAATTAACTGTTCCTGTCGTGAAAACAATAACAATCCTTCTCCCCCCACTCCCCGAACAACAAGCAATAGTAGCCAAAATAGAAGAGTTATTAAGTGAATTAGATAATGGCAAACAACAACTGCTAACAGCACAACAGCAATTGAAAGTGTATAGGCAAAGTTTGTTGAAATGGGCGTTTGAAGGAAAGTTGACGAATGGTACTAAAAATTGGAAATCATTAAAATTAAAAGATGCATCTATTAAAATTGTTGTTGGTTATGTTGGTCCGGTCGCAGAACATATCGTTAAATCAGGAGGTGTTAAATTTTTAAGTACCACCCACATAGGTGAAAATGAATTTCTTAATCACGAAATAAGAGAGGTTTCTAATGTATTTAATGAAAAAAATAAAAAATCTCAAGTAATTCCTGGAGATATATTAATTGCAAGGCATGGTGATTCTGGAAAAGCTTGTATTGTACCTGATATAATTCAATTTGCCCAGGTCTCAAATGCTGTTATACTTCGTCCAAATCCTGAAATAATTTCATCAAAATTCATTTGTTACAGACTTAATGCAGAACGACAGCGAATGCAAAAAATGAAAGTTGGAGGTGTTTTTCAAGTTGTAAATACAAAATCAATGGAATCATTCATACTATCTATTCCAGCAATTGAAGAACAACAACTTATCGTTTCAGAATTAGAGAGCAAACTAACGGTATGCGATAAAATAGAAGAAACGATTAGCCAAAGTTTGCAACAGGCAGAAACATTAAGGCAGAGTATATTGAAGAAGGCGTTTGAGGGGAGGTTGGTTAATTAAAATAAATGGAATAAAATGTTTCAGATTAAAATAAATAAAAATATAAAACTTGATGAAGTTGATCAATTGTATACACAATTGATTCAGCATATTAAATTGGATATTACTGTAGATGTGCATATACCCACCGAGCTCAGTATTAGTTATGTTGGATTAGTGCCAAGTCTATATCAGTTTGTTTTTACTTGGATGAGATATGAAAAGTCCGGTAAACTATTACTAGATATTGAAAAACCTGATAAAACCGATTTTAATAAATTATATGAGAATGAATTAATTTTCCCTTTAGTCTGCTTGGTGTGGAATAAAAATGAAGTATTTGATACAGAAGGAAATGTTAATCTTAGAGGCTATCTAAAAGATTTTAATAGAATATATTTCAATAACATGAAAGCAGTAATAGCCCAGAAGAACTGGAAACTATTACTCACGAATTTTGACCATTTATCTGAAGACCAAGGAATTCTACCTTGCTTTGAAATGAATGGGGCATTTATAGCAAATGAAACATCGCTCTCTAATAATTTAAAAGGAGGAATATATCAACTTCTAGGATATTCAAAAGATGTTCAGAAATCCTATGAAGAAATAAAAGGCTCACTGATGGGGATGGTCTATGAGTTAATGAAGAATACATTTGAATGGGGGAATAAAGACGAAAACAATGTTCCTCTAGACCCAAGTATAAGAGGGCTTTTAATAAAATTTTACAAAAAGAAACGAAAAACGCTTATAGACGAATTTAAATCACACAATGGTCTTATTACATACTTTAAGAGTGACACTTTAACGGAAAACAGTTTAAATGAGCTATACTTCCTAGAGATTGATGTTTTTGATAGTGGGATTGGATTTGTAAAAAAATTCAAATCGCTAAATCCAACCGAAAACTTAAATGATATTGACATTATTAAAAAATGTTTGATTAAACATAATACGTCTGCGAAAGGCTTGGAAAAAGATGACAAGGGAATTGGCTTAGATAGAATTTTAAACTTACTTGATGGCAAAGGATTCCTAAGGATAAAAACAGGAAACAATACCCTTTATAGAAATCTAATTAGCCACAGATACAAAAAAATTGAGAAGGAATCAATCTCAGACATGGAGCTGTTTGATTGGAAAAATCACAGTAATGAAACCTACACTGATTATTCATTTGCTAATGGTAGCGTAATCACAATTATTTATCCAATATCCTTTAATTTATAAAATGAATAACTTTTATATATACGAGTTCAGATATACAAAAACGGAAAGCGGTAATAATAAAGACATTTCAGCATCGGTTATTTTTTGTGATAGGGAAACTATCAATGAGGATAATTTAAAAGATGAAATTAGGAAGTTCTATCAAATGAACTATCAAACAGATGAAATTTATGTAATCGGAAGTCAACTTCAAACAAACTTGTTAAAAGAGGTTTTTATTGATAGGCAAGTAGATACGTTTATTGGAATTCCCAAAAAACAGGAAACTAACTTCTTAGACAGTTTGTACATACTTACTTTTGATAAATGTGGTGTATTAAGTTGTTGTAATGGAAAGAAATTATCTAAAGAATTCTTAAACCATTACTTAAACGAAGGGCTACAAAATATTTTTATTTCAAGAGGCGGATTAGTCATATCTGAAGGGTCTCATCATTTTGTATTCCCATCTGGCAAGCATTGTGATAAATTTTTGCGAACAGGTAATGTTCTTTTAATTAGTTCAGAGATTTATTTTGTTGCATTTGCACTTTTAAACCATTTTGATGAGAAGATACACGACCAAATATATTGTGATACATCTTCTATTAACAGTGTTGCATTCGCTTTGTCAGAGTTAAAGAATAGGTTTATTCCATTTAAGGATCGAAAACAAATTCCTATTGAAAGCTTTAGTTCTTATGATGGTTTATACAAAAATGAGCTGTCCTATTCTAAGAATGCCTTTTTGATAATTTCGGCTTCTACATCATCAAATATCATTGCTTATATATTGAACAGCCATAAAATGTTAAGTCGTGAGAATATAACTGTTCTCTACTACTTAGGTGATCCAAAAAATTATCTTCATATTAAGGATAAGACAATTTGCAACCTTACGTATGATACAAAGAAAAATCCAAGAGGTATACCCTTTATCAAAACATATAAAGTGGATAATTGTGAGCATTGTAAAAGAGGCTCATACGCTGTTGAAGTAAAAGGAGATGTTTTTCTTTTAGAAAAACCTAAAATCAACCCAATTGTCTTGGGGGTAAAGGATCCTGAAAAATATTTATCTGGTTTACTTGAACAGTTTAAATCAGTTAAGGGAAAAGAGAATATTTTCAAAGTAAACTACAAGGAGGAATCTAGTTTCAAATATGAAACTTATATAAACTTTTATGAAATCCTAGATGGAATAAAGAAAGGTCGTTACCCGAAATATAATCAAAAATTAAATGACTATATAAACCAGTATGTCCCAAGCAATTTGAAATACATAATTACTCTCAATGATATTGCTTCATCAGAATTAGCGGAATATATTCTAAATAAAATTAAACCAAATTACAAGAAAGCAAATCTTCCTGAAACAATTACACAAGATCAGTTAAACAAAATAGACAAAAAATCGGAAGGAACAGCAATAGTAGTCGGCTCTTGTATAGTCAATGGTAAGAATCTTTTATTTGTAAGTAGAGCTTTGAGGAAGTTTGATAAGCTTAGAATTATTTATTTTGTTGGTATTTCAAGAACTAAAAACAAAGAATATTTATCATTCCTGAAAAGTAACCTGAAACAGGGTCAATATGGTGGAGAATCGAATAGTTTTATCGAAGTTGAATCAATATTCTGTAATAACGATTCAAAAAACACATCTTGGCTTTCTGAGATTAATTTTCTAAATAAATTTATTGATTTTGTAAAAGATGAAGTCACATCTACTCCTCACTTACAATACTTAAAAGACAGAAAGAAACTACTTTTAAATAGCCAAGGCGACAAGGATAAGGGTCTTGCTCACAATTTGTTTTATCCAAGATTCTGCAATTCCAAAATTGAGGAATTATGCATACGAAAAAACTTTGCATTTTTCAATTTTGACAATTATGATTCAGATGTTTCACAAGCAGATGTTTATTTTACTATTTCAAATATTATTAATACTTTAAGAAATGCAAGTTCTGTAGCAAACGATGTAAAGTCGGAAAGAACTCTGAAACAATCTGTGTATGTTAGAAATTTAATAGACCCAGCAAATTTCAGCAGATTTAATGACGGAATCATTCAATCCTCAATTTTGAGATCTGCATATCCTGAGGAATTATGTTATGGTATTGATAATGATATATCACAAGAAATGATGAACACATTGGAAACAATTATCAAGTACTGTGAAGACGAACAAGGTGAAGCACTTATTGAATTTTTATATTCATTGGCAACTAAAAAAATGACATTAAAAAAGATTCATCTGCAAAAAATAGTAGAACAGCTAAATAAACGATCTGTATTAGATTTAATTATGTTGTTCACAAAATATATAGACAAAAAAGTTCTTAATGAAGAGGAAATAACTTTAGAGAAACTTTTTCCAAAATCCAAAAAAAGTAAATAGAAAATATGAGAAACAATACATCAAGCATAATCAGTAAAGTATGGAGTTTTTGCAATCCCCTGCGAGATATGGGTGTGGGTTATGGAGATTATTTAGAGCAGCTAACTTATTTGCTGTTTTTAAAAGTCGGTTAAGAGAGGTTAGTTTAAAATAACAAAAATAAACACCCCTTTTTTCCTTATTTGCTCAGTTCTATAAAAATAAGGCAAATTTATTTTGCTTATTTTATGGTTTACGAACAAATAAATCGATGCTATTTATTTAATCTCATACATAAGCAATTATTAAAATTCACAACTTTGTGAATTTATCTTATATATTTGCAACACATTTCACCAATGGACATACATTTCAACAATCAATTATTGATAGATTTATTTGAGGGTAACAAGGTGAATGATAAAGAATTTCGCTCAAATCCAAACCTGATAAAACAATACATTAAGACTGTGAACAAACTAAGGGCTGTAGCTAAAGTTGAGGAGTTGTATCAATTTGCAGGGCTTAATTATGAAAAACTCAAAGGCAATTTAAAAGGGTATAGTTCGGTAAGAATAAACATACAATACAGATTAATATTTGAAGAAATAGGAGGCAATATTGAACCTTTTGAAGTTGTTTTATTTAAGTTAGAAGAAATAAGCAAGCATTATCAATAGTATATCGTAACCGTAGGGCTTT
>CANCKV010000221.1 GCA_947378615.1 Chitinophagaceae bacterium
TGCGCTCTTCAAGTAATGTTTCCAAAAAGAAAGATGCAATTCGATTGTCCTCCATTAAACTTTTGAAAACCACATCGTATAACGGATTTGCTATTATCATGACAACTTATTTATTTGGGCGAAGCTATCGTATTCGGAGAAGGAAATGGGAATTGAGGTAAATATTTATTGTAGTGAAGTATTTGAATAGACTTGATTGGTTATGGAATCTTAAATAATTGAAAACAGATATTTCAATTCATGTCATTGATAAGTTCCCCATTATTACCCTAACTATACTTCTATTAGAAAGATTCAAAAGCTTATTACTTAAACTTGTTGACTTTATAAATACTCCTACTTATGTAACGTTACTACTAAGGAGGTTTTACCACAAAGGAAACGAAGAAAAAACAAGGAACACAAGGAATTCTTTCTAAATAATTGGTAGGTAAGTATCTAAAAAGTATACTGTTCCTTGTGTTCCATTGTTCAAAACCTTGTGAACCTAGTGGTAAAAATACCTGAGTCGTAACCAAAAAACTCATTGCTTTGTTATTCCTTCACTTCCACCGTCAAACCCTCAAGCCATTGTTTATGTTCAGGTGTATAATATAGATAAGTGTTTGATGCTTTCGCCCTATAAATCCCAGGAACTTCCGCCTTTAAATCAAGACCAACAGCCTTTGTTTCATTTGATGCAAAGCCCATCCAATAAAGCACTAAATAATTATCAAACATTTCATAATAGGCAACCTGATGCTTGTCAATCATATCTTTCAGTTGCCATGTCTGTAGGGATAACCCTGCAGGGATGCCTATTTTAACAATTGACATCGGTTGCAAAATGTTTTGTTTGTTGGTTACATTAATAGTCATCCGAACCGTTTCTCCAACTTTAGAAGTAGCATTAGATAAAGAAGTTGATAATTTCAAAGCCGCCTTTGAACTATTTGGTGGCGTATAAGTATGATAACTTACCTGAAAAGAAAACGGTACTGCCTGTCCGCCTGAAGGATATTTAACGGAAAATGTATTGTCTCCTTGCTTTAATAAAGGCAAGGCACTACTATCTCCCAAAGCAATATCTTTTTTATTTAGTGTAAATATTGGTTGTTGAGCATTTGCAGAAACGTTCATCAATTTAGAATAGGCTACGATGGCATTCAAGGCAAGTACCGTTGCTTGAGTGGAACCATATCCGTAACTCGTTTTTGAACTGACTATCTTTGAAAGCAAGGTGGCCATCCTAGCATAATCTGGCTTCTGTTCCCTTGCAAGTGCAAGCACGTAGAGTGACATTGATTCTATTTTCAAAGACATATCCCTTGAATTTACCACGCTTGTTTCGGCAAATAGTCCTTTGCTTGCAAAATTATCACTCAATAATACCATCAGTTTTGAATAGTTTACTTCATCTTTCATATTGCTTGCAGCTATTGCCATCATCGCCAATTGATAGGCATCCTTACTTTCGATTGCTTTGTCAACTGCGGCTTTGTATTCTGGCAATATTTCTTTACCAATGCCCGCTTGTGTAAGTGCAAATACTATATATACATTTGAAATCTTTCCTGGAACGGAAGCGAATTGGTCATAACCGCCACTCTTCATAAGGAAGCCGCCATTACCATCCCTTCTTTTTAAAAGAAATGCCTTTGTACGTTCCAACATTTTTTTATCTACATCCAAAAACTCTTGCATATCTGTAAATTCCAATAAGCCATAAGCAGTAAGTGCCTCATGTGCAGGTGCATTTCCAAACCATTCGAAACCATTTTCCTTTGTCTCAAAACCTACTAACTTTTGATACCCCCTTTGGATATACCCCATTGCTTTCTTTTCTATTTCTGGATTCGATTTTCCACTCTCCCTTAGATATTTTAAGATAAATACATTGGGATAAGTAGTGGAAGATGTCTGCTCGAAACAACCGCTTGGTTCCCGAAGCATCGATTCAATACCATCTAATAATTGTCCTTCAATGGAATGAAAAACTTTCAATTCAGTTTTCAAACTGCCAGGAACCATATCTTTTACTGGAATTGTGTATATTCCCGATTCAGTTCCTGCACTCGTTACTGTCACTGCAAAACCTTTCTCTGCAGCTTCTATGGGCAACACTATATTTTCTTCGCCATATTCGCTTATGGCATTGAACTTAATTGTTCCTACAATCGCCTTTATTGCCTCTATTGGGACTAATAATTGTTTTGCTTCACTTTGAGCCAAGGTTAGCTTATCGGAGTATTTGCCAATTGTAAATCCATCTGTTCCTGTAGCGACAATAGTTAGGTTAATGGAGTTTGAGCTATTGTTCTTTAGATTCAATGGAATCAATGACTTGTCACCCACTGTTAGGTAAGGTGGAATCTTAGCATCTAATGCTAAGGCATTTTGCACGGCATAAGTGGCTTCTGTCCTTCCTAATAGACCTGTTGCACTCATACCTTCAGCAATAGCACGAAAAGTAGTAGTAGCATCCGAGTTATACAATTCAATCTCTGCGGTACCCTCCTTATTAGTTTGAACAGTAGGATTCCAGTAAATGTTTTCTCTGAAATCGGTTCTTTCATTTGTTATAATGGTCTTGTATAGAGGTGCATAAAACTTTCTAGCAACTGAGATTCCACTATTACCTGATGGCGTAACGACTGTTAGACAGGCATTATTTGTCTTTTTGTCGAGTTTCTTCATGAGCTTACTTCGATTGATTTTAAAGTCATGTGTACTTATCAGAATCACCCCATTGGCACCTCTTGCCCCATATTTTGCAACTAAGGCAGCATCCTTTAGTACTTCAATTTTAGTAATATCCTTCGGATTAATATTGTTGATTCCATCATTATTAATGGGTATGCCATCCAAAATAAATAATGGAGAATTATCATTTAATATAGTCCCATTGCCTTTGATAACCATATTTGGAGCAGCTTCTTGAGGTGCCACTTGTACACCTGCAACTCTTCCTGCAAGTGCTTCATTGAAATTTACAACAGGTTCTTTTTCAAGTTCATCATTATTAACTCTACCCACAGCACCTACCATATCTCTTTTCTTTACAGAACCGTAAGCAATTACGACAACCTCATCCAAATTATTTCCTTTATTAAATTCAGCCCATTTTGCCAATCTAGCTTTTTCATTTGCCCGTTGCATAAGAGTAGCCTTTGGATTCGGTTCTCCTAACCTAGCCAAACCAATTTCATTATTTGCATCTTCCAACAACCTTCTTCTGTTTTGCTCGTTCCAAGTAGCATTTTCCATCTGAATCTTTACTTGTTTATTCTTGTCTTTGGGCAGGGCATAGAGGTAAACCGTATTCCCTTTTGGTAAGTCATTAAAACAGAATGCACCCTTTTCGTCCGTTTGTATTTTCAACAGCTTATTTGATTCATTGACCAAATAAACTGTTGCATCCTGAATGGGCTTATTATCAATGTCAACGATACTACCCGTTAGCTTTACACCATGTTCTGCCAAGAAGTTTGGTTGACGATTGGTTTTCACATATTCTGTATAATCAAAATAGCGGTAACCATTTGTCATCATCACCAAATCGAGGGCGGCATTTGCTTGAGGTTCATCTTGTTTGAAATAGAATTGCGGTTCCTCTACTTTGCCCTTTAGTTCGGAACTTAGCAGCAACCAAGAGAGGATATGGTCTTGCTTATCATCGGCATACGACCAAAGCTTATCATCAACTACACTTACCGAGAAATTTCCAGCAACAGGATGACCATTATCATCCACTGTTTTCAGTTGCATCTTTACCTTTTCCCTTGGGAGATACATTTTTTTATCAGTGGTAATGGTAGTGTGGATATTCTTCTGTGTGTTCATGAATACCAAACGTTCAGCTAAAGGCATCTTATAGGATGTCAGCGTAAAGCGAGTAACACCCATGGGAAAAAGATTTTCATTTATCTTTATTTTTGCCTCCCTTTTAGTCATTTGTTTTGTGATAGAGTAAACTGAACCTCCTTTACTTTCACCTGAAAGCACCACTTCTATACCCAAAGAACTTTCAGAACATTTAAGTAAGGCAAACAGCCCCTCATTATTCTTCTCAAAGTTCAGCACCACGCCAGTTAATTTTGCTTTTGGCAATTTATATTCAGTAGTTATGTTTGCAGGTACCGTTATTTTGGCTTTATAATCCATGCCATATTGGGGAACAAAAACAAATTTTCCCATCCCAAAGCGAAGGCTTTCAAAGGTTGCCACTTCTGCACCATTTGCATCCAAAATACGACCCTTTACATCTACAGGTTTTCCTTTTTCGTCAATTGCCTTATAGGCTACATTGGTAGAAAGTCCATTTATAAAGCTTCCTCCTTCTGGCATGAATTGCAAATCAACCTGATTAAACACAATAGGTATTGAACGAGAAATAGATTCGGTATGTGCATCATGAACCACAGTTATATTCAGTAATCCATCACTTGATGATAAGGTATTAGGTAATTGAAAATGAATTTGGGCCTTACCCAATATATTAGTCGTAAAAATGTTCATCGCAACCGTTTCGCCTGCAATGGAAACCGTATATTTTGATGTTTTATTTGCAATCGGTTGGTCGTTCAAGCTACGCATCGAGAAATCTGCCGTTACCTCATCTCCTGCACCATAGCCCTTCTTAGGAAACTCTAGTTTCATCAATACCCTCGGTGCTAATACTTTTTGCAAGGTTATTTCTTTGGTAAAAAATGTACTGTCGCTCTCGTTCTGCATCCATGTTGTATATGCTTTTAGTTTATAGACCCCACCTACTGCCGATTCACTAAAGCCATAATATCCTTCGGCAGAACCATCATTGATATTATAGGACTGTTTTTCAAGCAGATTACCCGAAGGTGCCAATATCTCAACATTTATTTTTTGACTGACCGATGAAGGGATATTTGTTTTGGCATCCACCAAGTACATCTTGAAATACAAACCATCTCCCGGATTAAACAATACATGATTGGTATGTATGTAGATCTTTTCCTTTGATTTTTCGTAACCATCCAATTGTGCAATTAGCAACAAAGGCGTCATTAATAAAGCAATTAAACAAAGAAAAAGGCAAGTTTGTAATCTTTTCATGATAAGAAATTTTAAAATATTAAATTAAGATTCATTTTTTTATGCAAAAAATAAATGGTTTGAGAAAAGTAAATGGCTTCAATCCATTATAACCATGGGAGTTCATCATTTTAATCACTCTAATCATTTAATCATTTAATCATTGGAATAAGTTTGATAGTTTTCATCCATACTATTATTCAATAACAAGCATAAATTTTAAAAACTATAGTTTCTTAGAAAACCTTTAGCCTAGCAACTAAAATCTATTTCAATAAAGATGCAAAAACTGAAGTATTCCATAAAAGTAATAGAAATAAATATTCGGGTGCATAAAAGTTTTTCGCAGACTACGAAACCCTATAAGGGCTCAAAGCCTTTATAGGGTTTCGTAGTTACCACTATTTATTCGAAAAACTATTATGCACCGAATAAAAAATGTGTACATGGTGACAAAATATTCATTGTATCAAACTTTTCATAACACGTTATTTTTAAATACCCCACTAGCGCAGTACTCCTGTCCTATGCTTTATATTTACCAAATCCTAAATTAATCTCCCGCAAAAAAATAATCAATAATTCATAATAATAAAATGAATGATAGTGCCAAGATTACCCCATAAAAAAAGCCCTTGAAAGTTTCTTTCAAAGGCTCTTCTCATAAATTCCTGCAGAATTTTTAATATGTTTACAAGACGAACCTGAGGCATTAAAGTTTTTTAATTCTATAAAAGAAAACGAGCAACACCATTATATCAAATGGATTTACAATGCTAAGACAGAAGATACAAAAATAGAAAGAATGGCAGATGTGATAAACAGGCTTTCTAAACACCAACTATTCATGGCTAATAATTAAGAGAAAATAAGTCGATACATCATTGAAGTTGTGTATAAACAACTTTTTACAACCGACCACTATTTATCAATGTTATACTTTTTGAGCAAGGATTCAATGAACTGATTCTTTTCTTCAATAATTTTATCTTGTTCTTCCAATGACTTTTTATTTTC
>CANCKV010000222.1 GCA_947378615.1 Chitinophagaceae bacterium
ATGTTTTTTTCCAACACGAAGACACAAAGACGCTAAGATGCACAAAGAAAAAAGGAAACTTAAACTTGACTTAATGTCTTTGAATCTTTGAGACTTTGTGTTGGAGAAAAAAAAGAAAAATTTGCTTTTATAATAATAGCAAAATGAAGAATAATCCTTCTTCGCACTATTGAAAAACGATTTTTTGAAAAGAAGTTATATAGTAGTCACATAGAAAGAGATAGTTTTTTTATACTTTTTAGGAAAAGAAGAGGCACTGAGGAATCCAATGTCATTAAGTTAAGCGTACTAATCGAAAATAAGGGTGTCAGACTGAGCCTGTAGAAGGCGTGCAAAGAGGGAATGAACCTTGAATTATCCCGGTTTCGACAAACTGCTAATGACAAGTAGTTGATTTGTTTGAAAATCAATGATGAAAGTTTAAGTTGCTTACAGCTTCGACGGGCTGCTAATGACATCTTTTTAGAAACATGTGAAAATGCTTTTAAAAGACGAAGAAATCAGCTATTTTGTTTTACTCTAGCTGTCATCCCGTAGGGATCTAACCAAAATTAAACAACTGTTTATTGTGTTAGAGATCCCTTCGGGATGACATTCGAGAAACCTTTTTTTGTAGTAAATACTGTCATCTCAAAAAACTTGGGAACCTCTAATTACTGCCTCAACCTGACAGCCGTTCCTTAACTTAATGACATTGCAGAGGAATCCTACTTCGTAGCATTAGAAACTCCCTTTTAAAGAAAAAACAAAGAACACAAAGTCTTTATGAAATATTAATTAAAATTTGAGCAAAAACCTTGTGTTCTTTGTTGAAACCTTTGTGACCCTTGTGGTAGAAACCTTATTTCTTCCAAAGACCTTCCATTTCTTCCAATGTCTTTCCTTTTGTTTCAGGAACCATTTTCCACATGAATAGGGCTGATAATATACTCATAACACCATAAATCCAATAAGCGAACCCATGATGAAATTGATTGGTCAACCAAACATTATCATTCAACATCGGGAATGTTAGAGATACTATCCAATTGGCAATCCATTGTGCTGCCACTGCAATTGACAAGGCGCTACGGATACTGTTTGGAAATATTTCTGCCAACAACACCCAACAAACAGGGCCCCAACTCAAGGCGAAAGCTGCAATGTACAGTAACATGAAGAACAGGGCTGCCATACCTAATTGATTCATATAGAAGGCAAAACCCAAAGCCAACATGCTGACTGCCATACCCACAGAACCGATAATCATCAATGGCTTACGACCAAATTTATCAACAGTTAGTATTGCGACAACCGTAAATAAAAGGTTCACACCACCAACAATGATAGTTTGTAACATGGAAGTATCGGTAGATGCACCCATATTTCGGAAGATATTTGCGGCATAATACAAAACGACATTGATACCTACAAACTGTTGGAATACCGACAAAAGAATGCCCACTAAGATAATAGTGAAGCCATACGACATCCACGGTGCATTCAATTCGTGCAATGTACCCTTGATATCTTCCAAAATATTTTTAGCACTATCCTTTCCTGCAATCTGTTCAAGCACATGAAGTGCCTTATCGTTCTTGCCTTGAATGGCCAAGTAACGGGGAGTTTCAGGCACAAAGAATAACAGAACCATGAATATTCCTGCAGGAATCGCACCCGAAAGGAACATCAATCTCCAACCTACAGTATCGAGCCAAGTATCATCACCGGGATGTGAACGAGCAATCAAATAGTTGACAAAATAAATAACCAACATACCGAAGATAATCGCAAACTGATTGAAGGAAACCAACTTTCCCCTAATCTTAGCAGGCGCAATCTCGGCAATGTACATAGGGGAAATCATCGAAGCCAATCCCACGCCCATACCACCAATAATACGATAGATAACAAAAGAATAAACGGGAAGTACCCCAAAAACATTGAATTGTTCAGGATGCCAAGCACCGATTGCAGAAATGAAGAAGGCAATTGCAGAAATCATCAACCCATTCTTACGCCCTAATGACTTAGAAACAAATCCTGCAGATGCACCGCCAATCACACAACCAATTAAGGCACTCGAAATAACGAAACCTTTCACAGCATCAGCCGTATTCTTAATATCCTCGGCAAGAATAGGTAATGCCTGACCAATGAACCCTTTAGCCCATATTGCAGTAAGCAATATGATGACACCTGCAATGATGCCTCCTTTTTTAGCACCTAATAATTTGATAAATTGTCCAGAAATAATAAAAAATACGATGAACAAAACAGCAACCATCATCCACTTATACTGTGTGATAACGGGAATAGCAATCGATTCATAATTTTCATGAACCAATATCTTCTCAATAAAGAATTTAACTAATGACTTTTCAGCCCCATTCACAACGGCTGTATCATAACCAAACAAAAGACCACCTAAAGTGGCAACAAGGGTGAGTAACATGGTATAATAGGGATTGCCCTTATCAAAAGACGCACTGCCCTTATTACCTGTATCTATAAATGCCATAATATTTTATTTTTAATTTTAAATCAAATATTTAAGAAGTTTTAACACTAATTACACTAGGAAAAAACAAGGAAGTGTATAACATTTTTTTGCTTACAGAGGTTCTTGGAAACACGAACCTTGGCAGACTGCCTTGTTTCGTGTCCTCACAAAACAAAAAAAATGTTATGCAACCAAACAAGGAAGACATAGACGAACCTTAAATTTATTCATTAAACTATAGATCCTTGTGATTCTTTGTGAGATACCTTATGGTCATTGTGGTAAAACAACCTATAGAAATCAAAAAGGGCTAGTACTCTCATACCAGCCCTTCTTAAAAAGATAATTATTAAATGTAACGATTAATAATGTTTTCCAAATATTCTTGTTTGCCACTGATAGTAGCAGGTTCGCCATTCTTAATAGCATAAGCCCTCAAATCTTCCAAAGAAAGTTTACCTTCTTCGAAGTCCTTTCCAGCACCGCTATCAAAAGAAGCGTATCTATCAGAACGAATTTTCTTGTAATCTGATTTATTCAAGATGTCATCAGCAACAATCAAAGCTCTTGCAAAAGTGTCCATTCCACCAACGTGTGCATAGAATAAATCAGCAGGATCGGTACTGTTTCTTCTGATTTTAGCATCGAAGTTGATACCACCACCTTGAAGACCACCGCCTTCTAAAACAATCAACATGGTTTCTGCCAATTCATTGATGTTATTAGGGAATTGATCGGTATCCCAACCATTTTGGTAGTCACCCCTGTTTGCATCCATGCTACCTAATAGACCATTGTCAACTGCTACTTGAACTTCGTGTTGGAAAGTATGCCCTGCCAAAGTAGCGTGGTTCACTTCCAAATTCAATTTGAAGTCATTCAATAAATCGAATTTACGTAAGAACCCAATCACTGTTTCGCTATCATAATCATACTGATGCTTGCTTGGTTCACAAGGTTTTGGTTCGATAAAGAATGTTCCTTTGAAACCATTTGCACGAGCATAATCCTTAGCAGCATGCAAGAACTTAGCAAAATGTTCTTGTTCACGCTTCATATTGGTATTCAAAAGGCTCATATAACCTTCACGACCACCCCAAAATACATAGTTAGCACCATCTAATGCAATTGTTGCATCAAGAGCAGCCTTTACTTGTGCACCTCCGTGAGCTACAACATGAAAATCAGGATTAGTAGAAGCACCATTCATATATCTTCTGTGAGAAAATAAATTGGCAGTACCCCATAACAATTTCACGCCACTTGCAGCTTGCTTTTGCTTTGCATAAGCAACTAACGCTTGCAAACGTCTTTCATTTTCAACGATGTCATTGCCATAATCCACCACATCCACATCATGGAAACAATAGAAAGGAATGTTCATCTTCGTGATAAATTCGAATGCAGCATCCATTTTATCCTTAGCCCTTTCAACTGGATCAGCTTTTACGCTCCAAGGAAACAAATGGGTTGCTTCACCGAAAGGATCTGCACCACTACCGCAGAAGCTATGCCAATAGGCACACGCATAACGTAGATGATCTTTCAATGGCTTACCCGCCACAATTCTATTTTCATCATACCAACGGAAGGCTAGGGGATTGTCGCTACCTACACCTTCAAACTTTACTTGACCAATACCTTTGAAGAATTCTTTTTCTCCTGTGATTACTGTACTCATTACTAATTAAGATTTAAAATGATTAAAACTGATTTACTGATTATTCTATTTATTATTATTTCTTTCCTTTTTTTGCATCCTCTTATCCTCTTTCCCTTATTCCTTTTCCCCTCTCCTACCCTATTTGCTTCAACAATAATTCCTTCCATGATTCATATACTTCATTGTACGCTTCATGAACATTAGGTTCAATCAGATTCAATGGCTTATCGTTGGCAAACGCTTCCTTTTCGGATACAAATATCTTAGCACCTATTCCTGCACCTTTAGCAGCACCGACACTTCCATCTGCAGAATATAATTCCACAGGAACATTCGTAGCATTGACGAAGGCACTGATAAATACATCACTGAAGAAGAGATTTGCTTTGCCGGCCCTGATTACAGAAGGAGTAATCCCATTTTCTTTCATGATATCTAATCCATAACGGAATGAGAATGCGATGCCTTCCTGAACTGCACGGAAGATGTGAGACTCGGTATGTATATTGAAATTGATATTCTGATAATGTGCGCCAACAGATTTATTATTGAAAATCCGCTCTGCACCATTTCCAAAAGGCAAAACAGAAAGTCCATCCGAACCAATAGGAATATGCTTTACAGCTTCATCTATTACCTTATATGACTTTTCTGCAGCGACTATCTTTCTTGTAAAACTATTCGCAATACCCGTTCCATTGATACATAATAAAGTACCAATCCTTGTTTGTGATGCCGTATGGTTTACGTGAGCAAAACTATTGATACGGGATTGTTTGTCATAACTCAAGGTATCGCCTACACCATAAATTACGCCTGAAGTTCCTGCTGTCGCAGCCACTTCTCCCGGTTGCAATACATTTAAGGACAAGGCATTGTTTGGTTGGTCTCCCGCCTTGTAAGTAACAGGAATACCGACTGTCAATGAGAGATGTTCGGCAATAGCCGCTGTAATTTGACCGTGTTCTGTGAAGACATCTTTAATTTCTGGAATTATGGAATTATTAAAATCATAATAGCCCATTACATCTTTTGATAATTCATTGTTCTTGAAATCCCAAAAGACTCCTTCTGATAAAGCAGAAGCAGAAGTGGTTATAGTACCTGTTAGTTTCATGGCAATGAAATCGCCGGGTAACATAATTTTATCTATCTGCTCAAAGATGTGGGGTTCATGTTCTTTTACCCAAGCCAACTTACTTGCTGTAAAGTTTCCCGGAGAGTTCAATAGATGCGATAAGCACTTTTCTTCGCCAATTACTTCGAAAGCCTTGTTGCCATAAGGCACTGCACGACTATCGCACCAAATAATACTGTCACGCAAAACCTGTTGATTCTTATCTATACAAACCAATCCATGCATTTGATAGGCAATACCAATAGCAGCAATATCCTTAGGATTATACTTTCCTGTAGCATTTGCCTTCAAGATAGCCTGCTGCACATGTTGCCACCACATTTCTGGATTCTGTTCTGCCCAACCATTCTGCAAGGAGGTAATTGGGGACTCTGCATCAGGATACTGTGCAGTAACAATTGTTTGTTGGGAAGCTGCATCAACGACTGCAACTTTAATGGAAGAAGTACCGATATCTATTCCTAATAATAGCATGAGCAAAACGTTTATTTCAGTGCGCTAAATTAGAAGGTTGAAAAGAAAGGAGGTGCTATTTTTCTATGTATTACCTATACTATCTTAATCATATAAAGATATATGAAGAATATTAACAATTAATATAGTCATTTTTAGTGGTGAGTGGTCAGTGGTCAGTGGTTAGTGGTTAGTGGTTAGTGGTTAGTGGTTAGTGGTTAGTGGTTAGTGTGTGATTTCATGAATTAGGTTGACGTTTTTTAGTCAACCATTCAACTTTTGTTGATAACCTTTCCTGTTAAAAAATAATTTTTGTCATTTCTTCGT
>CANCKV010000223.1 GCA_947378615.1 Chitinophagaceae bacterium
TCTTCTCAACTTGAGCATTCAGTTTCTTGCTTTTGTTGGTATTGAATACCTCACCATAATGAACCCTCTCATTTCTTTTGGAAACTATCCTTGCATCAAGTGCATCAATCTCATCAAGGTTACTGTTACCTTGGTTCTTGAGTTCATTCAAACGATTCTCCTTATCCTGGTTGAACTTGTTTCTTAACTCTGCTTTCTTTGCATCAATGTTATTGGTGGGTAGATGCTGACCACATGAAGGGCAAGAAAACTCAACGTTATCAAAGGATAGTTCCTCATTGGTGATCCTTTCTATTTCTGCACCAATACGTTCAACCAATTGATTCTTATCAAAAATTTGTTTTTCAATTCCAGCAATGATGTTATTAAATGAAGCTTCATCAAAATCATTGGTGCCTAAATCAATGGAATCATACTCATTTTGAAGTGCAATCAAATCATTCTTCTTGGTCAACAATTGTCTCTCTAGACTTTCAATAGATGCCTTTATTTTTGATTGCTCAGTTGTCTTATCAGCAAGTAAACGATTTACAGAAGTTATTTCAGCACTTAACTGAGTATCAGACTCAGAAGCCTTCTGCCTTGCTTCAAATTCAATAGTCCTGATGGAATCCTTTAATCCGTATATCTTCTGTTGATGAGTTTCCTTATTATTTTGGTGCTCATTCAATAATCTTGTACGTCTGCTATTTTCAGCCACTGCAAGTGCAGACTCATCATCAATTTGTTGTTGAATCTGTTGAATAGCTACTTTGTGACTAGCAATATTGTTTTTTATATCTTCAAAATCAATAGCTTCAGGCATACCCCTTTTAACTTCATCAATCCTGCTTGGAATGCTTTCAGCCTCATCCTTGATTTTCTTTTTCTTGGCAGCAATCTCTCTTTTGAACTCATCCAAACTTTTCTTTTGATTCAAGGCTGTAATAAGACTTCCGAAACTGCCTTTGTTTTTAGCAGTAATGATACTTTCTAATACACTCTCATTATCAATCTCTCCAGCAATACTGATTAGTGTGTTCCTGCGGTCCTGCCAGCTCAATGAGTTGAAATAGAACGGATTAGTAATAAGCTTGAAAACAGATTCCTCCATAATGGATTTAATTTTTACCTTGAATTCTGATTCCTTCAGTGGAACATCATTCCAGTAGTAGATGTTCTCATCACCACTATAATCCTTCTCTACAGAACCCCTACGTGTCACCCATTTCTGACGTAGTACTTTCTTTGCAACGATCAACTGACCATCAACATCCAATGTTGCTGCAACTTCTGCCTCAATGTCCTTAATGAAATTGTTTCTTGAATCAAGGCGTTTGATTTCAAACTTACTTGCATCATTGCTATTCTTACCAAAGAACAGCCAAAGGAAGGCATCCATGATGGTGGATTTACCTGTACCATTATCACCGTAGATGTCAGTGACATGCTCTAATTCTGTTTCAAAGTTTTGAATTCCTTTGAAATTCGTAATCTTCAACTTTTTTAAGTTAATTTGCATAATGTTTAATTTGCATTGTTAAGAAATGGGTCGGCTGCTACCGACCTGTTTTATTTTTAACTATTACTGCCAGCAATCAATATTCCTAGTGATACAATGGCAGCAATGAGTATCTTCTTCACTTTTTCAGTATCTGTCCTTTTCATATACTTCGGATTTATTACAGATTTGTTTGTCAATCGATTCGTAATTTGCTTGCAGATAAGACTCAATCTTATCGTTATGTTCTTTGGAATAAAGTTTCTTATCCCATTCGATTATGTCCTCACAACTGATGGATTTATCAACTACTGCTTTATACTTGGCTCCCCAGGCTTCACCTGAGTCATATCCATTGTCAATTGAATGTGGATTCCCATAAAATTCAACTTCCAATTCGTTTACTTCATCTACCAATTCCTTAATGTTGAACATAAAATTTAATTTTAAAGTCTGAAAAAATCAGCAGTGGTAGAAACCACCGCCTTAATCTGTACTTGCTTATTACTAAACCTTTTTAATGATTTTAAAAGTAGCATACTATGTCCCGTCTGCCATGGTCGAATGTCTTTCCATTCTTGTCAGGCTTGCGCCATCTTTTCGGGAGATACTTTTTGAACATTTTGAATAATCGCAATTGAAACGTCTTTCCGTAACTTGTCATCAAAACTGTTTTATCATATCCTACTCCCATCTTCCGTGTTGGGTGCGTTGTAGCGGGGAGTGGATTCGAACCACTGACCTCGAGGTTATGAGTCTCACGAGCTAACCGCTGCTCTACCCCGCATTTTTAATCAAAGAACTTTTTAAAAAGAGGGGCGAAGTAGAAACAACCCCCTGAGTCAATTTTTAAACCTATGAAAACCGTTTAGAATGATTCGTCTTCATCTGGCAATCGAACAGCTATTGTTGCCATCAAATCATACTCTGCTAAAACTATCATCCCCAAGATGAATATTGTAATCAATGCGTTTTTATGCGCTACAGTAAAAGTTAATAATTCATTCATAACCTGCTTTTTTATCGTTAGAAAATTTGAATACTAATAAACCTCTTCATAAACTAGAGTTACACCTACTTCCTTTGCTAATCTGTGCAAGGCATATTCTTTTAAAACTCCTAGTGGAGTATCTACTTCTCCATACCATAAACAGGTTAGGTACCACTTCTGAATGTTTTTTTTAATAGCAGACTTTTTCATGATTTAAAATTTATCGTTAGAAAATACTTTTAAAAGAAACCTCCTACATGTAGAAACATCGGGAGGAAATAATCAAAAAACAACCTATCTATGAAAACCCTAAATGTCCTTTTGAACTGTCTGCCATCTCTTTCAGCATAATTGCCGTCTCTGCTAATTCTTCAGCACTGATAGGCTTGAATGTGGTAATATCACCTAAAACCTTGCAGTTGGAAACGTGTATGTCAGGCATCATACAGAACTGCTCATCCTCATGTGGAATAGTTTGTAGCAACTCAATCAATAAGTCTTTCAACCTCAAGTCATGTTCAGCTAATTGCTTTTTCAGCAATTCTTCATTTTTACCAGCAAGTAGTATCATACTTGTGTTCTTACTTGCCACTATAGAAAGGCATTTATTCAATAACTCTATTTGGGTGTTAAGTTGCTCTTGTGTTGTCACTTTTAATCGTTTTAAATTATAATTATGTTGTCTCCAGTATGCTAAACGCTTTGTTTCGTAATCGCTTTGAGGTTCTTTCCTGGCCCGTTCTTTAGCATCTGCAAGCATCATCGGGAAAACCTCTTCCTTGTAACAAATAGGGATTAACTGTCTCATGTATTATTTTTTTTTATGCTTACCAAGATTACTTATATAACTAGCCATCAATTCCTGCTCTTTGGCTTTCTTAGTCATTTTTACAGGTTGACTTTTGTTATCACTGAACTTCAGTAAAAAACCTTTGATGGCATGAACATTAAACATCCCCTTATCAATATCATGTATCAGTGATGTTGCTTCCAGTTTAATTTGATGTGTCTGTAAATCCATAACTAAGTTTTTTTAAAGAGTTCCCTGCGGTTGTTATGCCGCAGGGTGACAAGGTTCGCAGCCCGTCAGTTATTTTATACTGTAGTTTAAGTAATTGCTTTTAAAACCTTTTCGATAGTATCACCCCTTCCAGAACCTGCCGAAAGAAGTCTGTCAAGTGTAGGTCTGCAAATACCTATTTCCTCACATACATCAATTTTAGTAGGTTGACTCGCCACATATTCTTTAAGTAGTTTTTTCTGTTCTCTGTCTAACTTTAGACTCTTTGAAACTCTTTTCTTTTTTGTCATTTTATTTTCCTTACTTTGTGTTTACATTGCAAATATATACAGTATTTCTGAATTACTGAAATAAAATACAGTATTTCTGAAAATAAAGTTATCCACATTGAAAAAATGAAATAAAAATTAAGAGATGACTAAGGAAAAGATTATTGAATTATTGAGTCAATTGGTTGAAGCAGGTGGAGGAAAGGCTGTAGATACAATAAGGGATATGGATATACGGGATATTACTAAACTAAACGAAATAGGGTTAGTAATAATAGATAGGAAAAGGCAGATGTTTAGGGATAATGTTTGGGTAGATATTACTTATAAAGGGAAGGAGTTTATTAGTGAGAATGTAGGGTAGGGCTATTAGTTTACCCTTATCCTACCTATTATTCTTTCTTTCCATGATAGTTTTATACCATATCCATTTTTTGTTTTTCGGATATTTGGGAAGTCGTCAAATAGGTTTACGCATTCAGAAAGATGGTTTAATTGATCGGTATGCTCTTTTTCAGTACTTAGATACTCTTTCATTATGTTATTAGTATCGCCTTCATTTAGGCTTGCACTTAGCGCACTGTTCCAGTATTGTTTTAATATAAGTGCTGGGAATAGAAATAAAAAATGTAGCCTCCTGAAAGGTATGGACGCTTTCATTTCTACATGGGTATCATCATATCGACCAAGCTTAGTAAACTCGATAGAATACTGAAGACCGTTTTTGTTTTGATTAGTATCATTAACTGTTGACATAATAAATATATTTAGATTACAAATGTACAGAATTACTGAATGAAAAACGGAGCAGAAATATTAAATGAGGTTCTCGAATTAACAGGGAAAACTAAAAATTCTCTAGCTAAAGCTATTAATTTAAAGCGAAGTCAAAATTTGTATGATATAGAAAGCGGAAAGGTTAAAAATATTTCATCTGAACTTTCAGAAAAAATAACATTAGCTTTTCCTCATATAAGCAGAGAGTATTTATTAACAGGCGAAGGGAATATGATATTGGGTAAAGGAGAAAGTAATAATATCACAATTTCTGATTCATCAAAGAAGCAGGTTCACAAGAAAGACTTGGCAATAGAGTTAATAGTGGATAGGGCAAAGATTACAGTACTTGAAAGATACATAGCTAAGCTTGTAGCCGATTCACTAAAGATTGAAGTGGCTCAGGTCTTAAAGATGCTCGATGACGATACTCAGATAGAAGTTGCAGAACGATTAAAGCTTTCTTCTTAGCCTTTCTTTTTACTTTTTTGGACATAAAAACTAAATTTTAGAGTGCAAGAATAGTCTATTTGCTAAAATTATTAGTTGACTTTGATAAAAATATTTATTAACAATAAAATTACACCATGACACTTAATATAACAGATATAGAATTATACTCATTACTAAAGGCAAAGATTGGAGAGAAAGAAGCGACGGCGGTAATTGACTATGTGAAACAGGAAACAAAAGTTTCCACTTTCAAGGCGAAAGAAGATATTAGCAAGGATTTTGGAACATTACACGATTTCATGAATGTAAAATTCGAGGATATTGATGACAAGATTAAAGATTTGCCTACAAAAGACTTTGTACAAAAAGAAATCAGTAACTCAAAAGCCGAAATGATGAAGGCAATGTATGTAACTAGTTTCATTCAGATTCTTTCAATAATAGGAGGGATATTGGCTATTTCTAAATTCTTTAAATAATCCTTTATGAATAAGATGGCAAATAATTTATTCAATCCAATTTTAAATCTGAAACATAAAATAATGAACGATATTAGGTATGCCTGTATATTTTGTTTCATCGTAAATGCAATATTAATAATAGGATTATATTTTAAAATATAAATGTAAATCATGAATAAAGGAATAGAAGAAGCAAAGAGATATATCGACAATGCAAAGGAAATACTAAGCACAAAAGCAGGAAAGGACAATAATCATTACTCTGATAAGAAATACGTCCGTATGGCAGGAAATACGGCATACAATGGAGTATTGGAAGCTTTGGATATCATAGTTCCATCATTGCCAAAACGTAAAAGGAAAAGTGTGGAGTATTACCAAATGGAACTTGCTAAGAAGGATAAGAAGTTATTACTGCTTTACAATGATACCTATCAGATTTTACATTTATCGTTAGGTTATGATGGTAATCTTAATGTAGGAGTAGTGAAAGCTGGTATGGAAGCAGCAGAGGAACTTATTGAGAAAGTAGGAAGGTTTATTTAATAGAATAAAAATAAATAACCTCGTTTTTAGAATATTTTCATTCACCTAAAAATATATA
>CANCKV010000224.1 GCA_947378615.1 Chitinophagaceae bacterium
AAGAATTTAAGTAAGCCTAAAAACATTTCTGCTACAGTTGGTTTTGCGACTTATGTTGATTCTTCAAAGGCCATTATTTGGGATATTGGCGGATTAGCATCGGGTCAAGTATCGATTCTTACTTTCAGTGCTGTCATTGACAGTGGTACAGTATTAAATAACTCTGCAGCAGTTTTAGGTAAGCAACCTGACCCAGATTTGACAAATAATCATTCTTCTATTCAGCAAAAGGAAATATTCCCTTTTAACCTTGTTGTTCCCAATGTGATTACTCCTAATGGAGATGGCAAGAATGACAAGTTTATCATTACAGGATTGGGAAGGTATCCTAATTCGGAGATTTCAATTTTTAATCGATGGGATAATATGGTATATCATTCTTCAGATTATAATAATGATTGGGATGGAAGTGGTTTGAACACAGGTACTTACTACTATGTATTAAAATTACTTTTGCCTTCAGGTAATTATGAAATTAAGAAAGGTTGGGTGATGTTATTAAGATAATCAAAGTTGTCTGAGATTTTATTGGATAATAAAGCTAAAAGAAATAAACAAACTTAAATAACGTAGTGGCATAAATAAACTTATTGATGAAATTAAAAATACTGATTTTACTTTTTATTATTGTACAAATATTGACAGGAAACTGCGATTTAAAAGCGCAGCAAGATGTTCAGTTTAGTCAATATTTATTTAATTCGCTTTTTATTAATCCTGCTTATGCTGGCTATAAAGAGGATTTGTATTTTAATGGGGTGATAAGAAAACAATGGGTAAACTTTCCCGGTGCCGCCGAAACAGGTGCAGTTTCTTTAGATGGGTTGACTAATAGTGAGACAAAGAACATTGGATTAGGTGGACAAATAACTTGGGATCGACTTGGTCCTCAAACCACTACTTCGGTTTTTGGCTCTTATTCCTATCGAATTCGATTAGATGAAGATGATAGCAAAAGGCTTTGTATTGGCTTTGGCTTTGGATTTAATCAATATTCGTTAGATGGGACTACTTTCCAATATACAGATGCAAATGATCCATTAATTCCAACTGGTAGTTTGAGTGTCATTAAGCCCGATGCAAGAGTCGGTATTTATTACTTTACACCTACTTTCTTTGCTAGTCTTTCGGGTATGGACTTGTTTTCACTGTATAATAAAGGTAAAATATATTTAAGTAATGGAACGGCTATTGCTTCTGAAGCAGCAGCAGCACACATTTACTTGAGTATGGGTGGATTAATGAATTTATCGGAAAATGTCAAGGTGAAACCTTCTTTTATGATTAAAGAAGACTTTCATGGGCCTACAAGTCTTGATTTGAATTTGTTTGCCCTGCTATCCGAAAAGCTTTGGGTTGGAACTTCATATAGAACTGCTGTTACACTATGGCATAAATCTGCTATTGGTTCCGATTTAAATAAGAGTGGGGCATTAAGTATCATGGCAGAACTTTTTGCAACTGAACGATTACGTATAGGTTATTCGTATGATATTATCACAAGTAATTTGTCGAGTTATCAAGCAGGGTCACACGAAATATCCGTAGGTTTGCTTTTTCCTAATAATATAAATGCAGGAAGAATTAAAAGCCCTCGATATTTTTAATTTTTGGGCTATCATTGCATTAGGGAGTATTATAATCGCGGTAATTTTTACAATTGGTATTCATATTAAATAGTTAGATGAAATTTAATAAAAAGCAACAGGGTTTATTTAAGAAGGATGCTTCTATGATTATTCCAACTTTTAAAAGTTTGAATAATGGGGGGATGTTTCTTAGAAAAAATATCATTATCACATTGTTATTGGTAAATTTCAGTATATCCACTAATTATCTTCATGCCCAACAAGATCAAAAAGGGATAACGTCTGCTGCAAACGAGGCATTTATTAGATATGAATATGCAAATGCCGCAAAGCTTTATGAAAAGCTTGTAGAGCGAAATAATAAGAATCTATTTGCGGTATCACGTCTTGCCTATTGTTTCAAGGAAATGAACCGATATGATGAAGCGGAAAAATATTATCAGATGGCTATTTCCTTGCCAGGTGTAGGAAATGCTGATTGGTTGTATTATGGGGATATTCTTAAAAGTAATGGGAAATATGTTGCTGCTAAAGAAATTTATAATGAATATAAGCAGCGAAGTGATAGTGTAAATGTAAAAAATCGGATGATTGGATGCGATAGTGCTTTATCATGGATTAAACATCCTGACGGATATAACATTGAGAATGTAGCCTATTTGAATACGACTAAGTCTGATTGGGGTGCTGTTTACAATCCCTATACAAATAGTATTGTGTTTGTTTCTGATAGCTTAAGAAATACAAAAAAGAACTTCTTCCAAAAGACTTTTAGTGAATCCCTTTATGGTTGGACTGATAATAATTTTCAAAAAATTTATACACAAAGCACGAATAGGGATGACGCTTTCAGTAATAGGATTCATGAAATTGATCCCAATATTAATTCTTTCGATTACCATACAGGTCCAGTTGTATTTAGTCCAGGTTATGACAGTATTTATTTTACAGTCACTCATCCTGGAATAGATCCTGTGCTTAAACAAAAGGCAGATAAGAAGGGAAAATCTTCTGGTATCAATTATACGACAAATAGACTTGAAATGTATTTATCTACATTTAATAAAACTGGTCAATGGAATAAACCTGAACCATTTCCTTATAATAATCCCAATGCTTACTCAGTAGGTCATGCGGCAATGAGTACCGATGGAAAGGTTTTATATTTTACTAGTGACATGCCCGGAGGAATCGGGGGATTGGATATTTGGTATTGTGAACGATTGATTACTGGTAATTGGGGCTTGCCTAAAAATTGTGGTGCCAATTTAAACACAAAAGATGACGAAGCATTTCCTGTTATTGCGCCTAATGGAAATCTATATTTTGCGAGTAAAGGTCATATCGGAATGGGTGGATATGACTTATTTGTTTCTGCAGGGGAGAAGAATAAATGGACAAAACCTATCAATATGGGCTACCCGCTTAACTCTTCCGGAGATGATTTTTATTACTTTGCCAAAGATGATTCAAGTGGCTTCTTTGCTTCGAATAGAAAGGGAGGCTTAGGAAGTGATGATATTTATCAATTTGTAACTACAGAGCCTATCACTATATTTCATCCCAATGGACTACTTGTTTTGGAAACAAAAGTCATTGACAATGCTACTAAACAGCCGATTGCTGACGCAGCTTTAGAAACTCAGAATACAAACTCTGATGTTCAATGGAAACAGAAAAGCAATTATGATGGATTGAATTGGCACGAAGCAGAGGCAAATAGCCCTTATGCAATTACTGTCTGTAAAAAAGGATATTACTCAAGTATTGTGGCCATCAACACAAAAGATGCTTACACTGATACTTTTCGATTAGTAATTCCTCTTGACAATCAGGGAGGCACAAAACCTACTCCAAGAGTATATAAATTGAATGACCCAATTACTAGTTTACATGAGGGAGATAAATTTAGGCTGAATAATATTCATTATGATTTTGACAAGGATAATATTCGTCCCGATGCTGCTTTAATTTTGGATACGCTTGTTGATATATTAAAGCAATATCCAACAATGATTATAGAATTATCTTCCCATACAGATTCAAGGGGAAGTGATCAGTACAATTATAACCTAGCAGACAGAAGGGCGAAATCAGCAGTAGCCTATTTAATCAGGCAAGGAATTGACCGTAAACGATTAGTTGCAAAAGGTTATGGCGAAATGATGTTGTTGAACAGATGTAGTAATGGTGTAGTTTGTTCTGAACCGGAACACCAAGAAAATAGACGAACAGAAGTACGGATACTTAAATTATAGTGGTTAGTTATGAGTTATGAGTTATGAGTTATGAGTGACAAAGTCTTAGTGAACTCATAACTCATAACTCATATTTCATAACTCTTTTACTCCCACTCACTTTCAAATGCATCAAAGGCTTTCACCTTCTTAGTAGCCTTAAAATGAATGATTCGATAATCGGCAAGGTCTAAAACTTTAAATGGATCTTCTGCTACGATATCTTCAATCTCTTTCTGAGATTCTGCAGTAGCAAATATCAGACCTCCATCTCGGGGTTCTTTTCTTCCTGAGGCAACAAAGTTGCCTGAATGATAGTATTTATCTACAAATTTCATGTGAGCTGCCATATTGTGGTCAATTTCTTCTACGGCTACTTTATAAGTAATTTCAATGATATACATAAGTACATTTTAAATGTGAAAAACAAATGTAATGGAAGTTTTTCTCACAGATACTGATATAGGTCAACTCTCTACATAAAGTTGCTTAGGAATACCGAATAAATAAATTGAGTAATTTTAAAATCTTTGTACTTGACGCTTTCCAGTGCTACTTTGTAGTAAATAACTCCTTTTCAAAAATAAGTTTCTATTGCTACGAAGTAGGATTCCTTTGTGAACTTCTTTTCAATTAAGCACAAGAAAAAAAGGATAGTCTTTTCTATGAGGTAGCCTTTTTCTTTGCTTATTAGCCTTCTAAATCAAACCCTTTTTTATATAATTACGGGTAGGTTCAATAATGTAAAACATGAAAATCTTCCCTATCAACAATCAATTTGATGCGTGAAAAAGACGAATTACATGTACAAATAAAGACTCTTTTTTACCTGTTTTCCAGTTAAGCCATTGCACTCTTTTAAGGTCATTTTCTTCAATGTTACTAGTGTAATCTTACGCACTCTTTTAGCACTACTACGTTCTGTTGGGGCTTCTCTACGAGCTATTCCTGCACTTCTACGTTCTGTTGTGAGAAGAAATACGTCTTTGAGGTCATCTCACAGAACTGTTTTAACAAGAAACAGCTTGTAGAAGAGTCCCAACAGCGTATTGAGGAGTATTCTACGAGCTGTTTGGTGCTGCAATAGCGCATAAGGTAGTCCTCTACGCACTGTTTGACGCCGCAACAGCAAGTAAGCTTGCTGCAACACGTCGTAGGAGTGAAGAAAGAGTGCGTAAGGTACTTTAAAATGAGCTTTTTAATAGTATTTTGTATTTTATAGTCAACAGAAAAAGGGTTCAGTGTTATTTTTTTTTATTATTTATTTGGCAATTTAGAGTTGTTTTTTTGTGAGAAAATTCAAGCAAAAAAAGCTGAATAATTAGGTTGAAAAGGGCTTTAAAAGGGAAAATAATTGCTCAAGAAATGGATAAATATCTTGGGGAATTGAGGTTGAATTTTGAGATTTTGAGAGATAAAATACAAAGTCGATGTTGCTGATTTGAATTATTTTGAAAGGCTTTTGAGTTAAAGTATTTTCATGTATTTCTATCATGATTGTAATATTTTCCATTGATATAGTTGATTTTGTAAAATTATTGTGAAATGAATAAAAATGGAAGAGCAATTTAGGAGGTTTTACCACAAAGCCATCAAGGAAAAAACAAGGAAAACAAGGTTCCCCTTTTATTTAGGTGAAGATGTATAAGAAATGACATTACAATTCGATTCCAAAATCATTGAGATTATACGACTAAAGTAGTCATTATAGTTTCAATGCTTGTTACTACTAGGGAATGTAGTTTAAATAAATTGAACAATTATGCCACCTCTTCACTTCTCGCAAGGCTCTTCCCACAATCCTGCAACACCTTCAGGCCAATTTCATTAAGTTAAGGAAATTCATATTGGCGGGAATTACTATAAACACAGGATTCCATTTTCATTCTCTTCGAAAATCACCAAGACTGTCACACAGAGGCAGTAATTAGAGGTTCTCAAGTTTTTTGAGATGACATCGCATACTCTCCGAAAATCAGAGTGACTGTCAAGCTGAGCCCGTCGAAGCTGTAAGCAACTTAAACTTTCATCATTGATTTTCAAACAAATCAACTTCTTGTCATTAGCAGTTTATCGAAGTGCAAGCAACTATAACCATTCGACCCGACTTCGAGAGCCTCAGTCTGACAGGTTAATTATCGATGAGTCCATTACAATTTATAAGATGTCATTAGCAGCCTGTCGAAGTGCAAGCAACTTACATTTCAACCCGATTT
>CANCKV010000225.1 GCA_947378615.1 Chitinophagaceae bacterium
GCAACTTGATAGTTAGATTCAAAGTCGCAATACTATCACATCCCATCGCATTTGTCAAACCAATAACGTAGCTACCTGCCGAAGAATAGCTAACACCATTAAATGTATAAGTATCCCCTTTGCAGATGCTTGCATTAGTAATACTAGTGGAACCTTGCTTGATTGACAGATTTAAAGTTGCAGCACTATCACAACCTACTGAATTTATTAAATGAGCAACATAAGAACCTGTAGTTGTATAGCTAGAACCATTGAAATTATAACTTCCCCCTGTACATATACTTGCATTTGTAGTACTTGTACTTAACGATTTAACTGTTAGAATGAGTGTGGCAGCACTATCAAAACCTGCACTATTTGAAAGATGTTCTACATAAGTGCCCCCTATTGAATATGCTTTCCCGTTGAAAATGTATGAATCCCCGCTACAAATACTTGCATTTGTTGTACTAGACGTATTTTTAATGACAGTCAAAATAAGCATCGCAGTACTATCACAACCTACTGAATTTAATAAATGAACAATGTAAGTGCCTGCTGTAGAGTATGTAGTTCCATTGAAGGTGTAAGAATTCCCAAAATTGATACTTGCATTTGTACTACTTGTACTAGTTGACTTTACAACTAAATTAAGTGTCGCAGTACTGTCGCAACCCTTTGAATTTGTCAGATGTGCGATATAGGTTCCTGTCGTTGTGTAAGATGTACCATTGAAGATATAATTACTACTAGAACAGATACTAATATTTGTAATGCTAGAACTTGCTTGATTAACAGTAAGATTCAGTGTTGCTGTACTATCACATCCGACACTATTTGTCAAATGTGCAGTCTGTATTCCTCCTGAATTAAATGACAAACCATTCCAGGTGTAGGGTAATTGACTTGAACAAATACTCAGATTAGTGTTAGAAGTACTTGTTGCTTTTACTGTCAATACTAAAGTGGCAGCACTGTCGCATCCTACACTGTTGATTAAATGGGCTGTTTGTGTTCCGGCTGTAATGAATGTCAACCCATTCCATGTATAAGGTAATTGACTTGGACAAATACTGATATTAGTGTTTGAAGTACTTGTCGCTTTTACTGTCAATACTAAAGTGGCAGCACTGTCGCATCCTACACTGTTATTCAAATGTGCAGTTTGTGTTCCGGCTGTAATGAATGTCAAACCATTCCATGTATAAGGTAATTGACTTGGGCAAATACTGATATTAGTGCTTGAAGTACTTGTCGCTTTTACTGTCAATACTAAAGTGGCAGCACTGTCACATCCTACACTATTGGTTAAATGTGCAGTTTGTGTTCCAGCAGAAATGAATGTCAAACCATTCCAAGTATAGGGCAACTGACTTGAGCAAATACTAAGGTTCGTGCTTGAAGTACTTGTTGCTTTTACTGTCAAAACTAAAGTGGCGGCACTGTCACATCCTACACTATTGGTCAAATGAGCTGTTTGTGTTCCAGCAGAAATGAATGTCAAACCATTCCAAGTATAGGGCAACTGACTTGAGCAAATACCAAGGTTCGTGCTTGAAGTTGAAGATTGATTTATTTTTACAGTGATAGAACTTGTAACCGGATTATTCGAACAGCCCCCCGAAGTTCTTGTTAATTGACAGGTAACAATATCATCGGTTTTTAAAGTAGTTGAAGTGAAGATATCTGAGTTAGCCCCTGTAATATTCGAACCATTTACCATCCATTGATAGGTAGGATTTGTACCTCCGTTTATAGGAGTAGCTGTAAATTTAACCGAAGCTCCAGAACAAAATGTATTATTTAAAGATGAGGATACAATTGAAACTGAAGGAGGCATGTTAGCTATTACCGTTTCGGTGATAGCAGTAGAAGTTGCTGTAGCATTCGTTTTACAAGTATTATTTACAGACATTACACATGCAATCTGATCCCCATTAGTAGGTAAATAAGAATAAGTGGAGTTTGTTGCCCCTGAAATATTAGTTCCACCCTTTGTCCATTGATAGGAAGGCGATACGGCACCAGTTTTTGGAGTAGCTGTAAAAGTCACATTCGCACTAGAACAAATTACTCCTGTAGGGTTGGAACTAATGTTAACCGAAGGGGAATAATTAGAATCTATTGGTACTACATTACTTATTACCGAACACCCTCCTGTATTATAAACTTTGGCAGTATAGTTACCATAAGTGGTAGGAGTAAAAGTAGTATCAATAGATTTTGTCCAGGCCTGAACCCTATTATTTCCTCTGTCCACTACATAAATACTACCATTTGGTGTTAGAAACAAGCTACTAGGGGTATAAAATTTATTACCTGCAGCAGTTCCAGAATTTATAATAGTATAGTTGTTACTCCCTTCAATGCCCCATTGAATTACATAATTATCTTTACCTGCAAATTGACCGAATTCCCAATCGCAAATCTGATTGGAAGCAGTGATATACATGGTATTGGTATTTTCGTCAACCCATATAAAGGATGGAAAAACCGCTGATTTACCAGTACCAATTGTTGACAAATTAGCAACAGTAACTCCTGATGTTGCTCCTTTTAACCATTTTTGAATGCGACTATTTGCAAAATCAGCTACATAAATATCTCCATTCGAATTTACATAAACACCTGTAGGATAATATAAATCATTGGGGCTATTACCATAAACACCAACGCTCCCTGCAACTAATGTTCCAACTGAAGCATTTGGAGCCCATTTCATTATTCGATCCCCAAAAGTTGGTATTGTAGGATTTAGGATTGGAATTCCAGCATTTGCATCAGCAATATAGACATTAGAATCTGCTGAAGCAAAAACACCAAAAGGAGACGTTATACTTGAAGTTGTACTACCACTACTTTGGTTGCCTGCCACTTGAACAGACGTTCTACTTCCTGAAACAAATTTTTGAATTTTATGATGGTCAAAATCTGAAACATACAAGGACCCTGAAGCCGAAAGAAAAAGTCCAGTTGGATGATTAAAATAACCTTGAAGTTGAGGAATTCCTCCAGTTTGTCCTGTTACTCCAGAAAAAATATTACCTCGTACACCACCTTCCTTCCACTTTATAACCCTATTATTTTTGTAATCGCTCACATAAATAGAGTCATCTTTAGGATCTACCACTACTCCCCAAGGCCAAGATAATTGATTCAATTGAGCTCCACTACCATTTCCTCCTGCCACCGTTTTTCCAACTGTATTATCAGTCTTTATATTTGTTGTATTAATTAAATTTGTCCCATTGTACCATTCAATTTTACTTGCATATTTTGCTCCTGAAACTTTTAAAATGGGATTATTACTCAAACATTGATTTGAAGATGCCAATGTAATAGTTGAAAGTCCATTACAAGTCTGAGCAGTTAATGAAGAGCACCAAAGTACAATACTTAAAAATAAAAATCTTAGTGTCATAATTGTTGTTAGAAATAATTGAACCCTATTTCGAATGTAAAAATATAGGATTCATATTACTTCACAATTGCTGTTTCTATTTCTTTGTATTTTTAAAATCGTAAAATATCATCAAATGATTATTTGATTTTGTTTTCTAGCCATTAAGTGATTACACAAAAAAGGGAGCTGTCCAAAACAACTCCCTTGAAATTAACCTAATATGTAGATCCCCGTTTCTAGCCACTCGACAAATATCGTAGTCTTGTATTATTTCCAATATCAGCAAATTGATGGATACTAACATTTCTTATCTTAACAATTTGTAGGTACATGCCTGTTATCAAATTAAGAATAAAATGTTTTGCTGTCTCTAAACTATGATTCAATTCAACCTTTACCTCTAGTAAATGGATTGTTATAGATGGAATCATATTTGTAAAATTGAATGTAGGTATCCAACTTCTACTTGAAGGCATTGCTACAGATTCACCTCTACCACCTGAGAGAACAAAATACATGAATGGAGAAAGTCCATAAATAACCTTATCAATTGTTAATAAGAAAGGTAATAATGAAATGGGCAAGAAAATATAAGTAAGAAGATGAGAATAGTGTAAGCTATACACATTTTTCATGGTAAGATAAACTACTATATAATTGATAAGTGGTGCATGAAAAGCATAAACAAAGAAAGAACAGTTGCAAATTTTGCCATACCATCTTTGTTCCAAAATGAAGGCAACAACACCGTCGAAACAAAACCAAATGGCATAAACACCAAATATTTCGTTGGCTTTAAATAACAGTATTAAAAGGTATTTAACATTCAAGAAAGTGAAGTCATGGTAAAATGCCAACCAAGTACGTAATAGTGAAATACTTAAAAATAAAGCAAGTGCAAATTGTGGTCTGAAATATGGAATTGGTTTAGATAAATCCTTTTCATACATCTTTAAATAGAAGCCAAAAATATAAAAGATAAATGCCCTATCTCTTGTTTCACCATCCAAAATATTTGTAAACATCCAAATAACGAACATTATTAATAATGCTTGAACTGGCATTTTAGAAAGAACAAACTTAATTATGGGAGATAAAATAGCCATTAAAAAGATGGTCTTTAAATACCATAATTGATAGGTAACAGGAGCAACAAAAATGTAATGGAAATAATCCCTAGCAGAAAAATCAATCAAACTTTTTCCCAACATTCCAGTATGAAGAATATTTGGATTGCCAAAGACAGCTATATCGAATATAAAAGTTATGACCAATCCTAAAGCACTAATAAATACATACGGTAATAAAAGTGTCCTTACTTTTCTAATAAGTAATTCTTGATAAGAAAGTATTCTAGAATTAGCCATCAAATATCCTGAAATAGCCATTAATAAGGCAATTCTAAATCTGAATATTGAATTTGAGAAGAGTAATTCAAGAAAGTTGCCTATTGAAAAAGGAGCATTCAAAGTAGTTGAAGGTGTGAGGTTACAAGGAGCATAATTGTAATTATGAATGAATAATAATCCAACCATACATATAATTTGATAAAATTTAATCTTCGATTTTAGAAATGTGCTTAACATGATAACTCTTTTTAAACTTGTGAAATATGACCCTTAATTCTTAGTACAAAGGAACTCCACAATGCTTTTTTGATGTGTAACGTAATGAGTAAAGGAGGGAGATAATGTGTATGATTGGATATGATGAAAAGACACAAGTAGGCAATAGTCAGAGCTAACAAATAGAGTAATACAAACTACTACACACCCATTATTATTGATGATGACTCAATCGTTTGTAAAAACCAAAGGGCTATTTATTTAAAAGACTGCATATTAGAAACCAAGTAAGGATAAAATAACCGTCTCTCTTTTGGGTGAAATTCAAATCCGACATAGGTCTTTCACAAGCTCAGTGTTCAAATAAATTAAGTATCAATTTTTTTCTTCTCGAATTAATTTATGTTTGCATTCTTTACCCCGATTGTAAATAATTGTATTCATGAGTGAGAAATATATTCCGAAGTCTGTCATTATTTTCTTCCCACAAAACCTTCAGCGGTATCATAGCATCTTCAATATTCGTATTATCAAAAAAGAAAAAGAAAAGACCAAATTTGATGATCATACTCTAGATAGGAAGTCACTTAAAAAGTATTTTGGTAATCTACCTGAGTCATTTTTTGATAGCATACTATTTTTCTCCAACGAAGAATTAGCTGAATGGGAGATGGAGACATCTCAGAATATTTTTTTACTGAAAAAAAATGCTACTGACGAAATATTTAAAAATGCGTTACTAAGGGGATTGCATCAAATGTTCGAAACTTTACTCCCATACGCTTCACTCGTAAAATGGTACAGTCAGATTAATATATTTACTAAAAATACGCATACTTCCCCCTGTACTTTTAGTAGTTTTCGACCACAATTTCAATTTGAAGTATTAAACTCGCACAACAGACTGTCAATCGCTCCTGTTGTGGTGTTGAATGGTAGTACTTATCCTTTTGACATCTTCACACAATACGATTTTTGGTTGTACCATAATAATGAGTATTTCTTGATGAAATTCAAAGATTATCAAACAATTCTTTGGATACAGTCGGGTTCTGTAGGGCAACATGCTACTAATCCAACT
>CANCKV010000226.1 GCA_947378615.1 Chitinophagaceae bacterium
TATATTCGTAATCAGTACTTTTTTGAATTTGAGCAAATTTCGAGGCACATCCACTAAATAAAATGATAAAACAAATTATGTAACAAACTCTATACATATTTAATAAATATTCTGAAAGGCGCAAAGTAAAAGTTTTATATCATTTCAACTATTATTGAAGGTTAATAATAATCCAAAAAGAAGCTACTTGCTATAAGTATAAATAAAGATAGGCTGTTCCTTAATTAAGAAACAGCCTATCTTTAAAATGAAAAATATTATTTATGTTTTAAATTTGGATGAGGAGCCGGAACTGAATTAGGACCAACTTCTGTAGTAGGCTGCAAATCAACAGTATTTACGTCGCCATCTTGACCATAAACAAATATTACTCTGCTTTCAGAAATACCATTCTTTTCAACTAAATACTTTATTACAGCACTTACCTTATCATAACTAAGTTGTTGAGCAGCTTTGCTAGAAGCACCGTAACCAATTACTTTAACCTTGCACTCAGGACTAGCTTTCAATTTAGTTGCAGCAGAAGCTAGAATCAATTCAGCTTCTTTAGTTAAATGAGAACCACCTTTGAATTGAATACTAGGTAATGCATTAATATTACATTCTGCTTTTTTACTAATCATTCCATTATCAATCAAATCTTGTAACTTTTTCTTCAAGTCAGTGCAACATGAATTAGAAGATTCAGGACAAGTACCAATTCCATCAGCATTTACTGGAAAACATCTAGTAGGAGTTATTAATTCCTTGTCTTTATAATCAGGTACACCATCACCATCAGTATCTAACGCTCTACCATGAGAATCTGTTGGAATTCCAGAAGGTGTATTAGGTTCTAAATCAAATTGATCAGGAATTCCATCACCATCAGAATCAGGAAGTGTTACTTTGGGCAACTTCATGTGTTGTGGAGCACTTAATTCACTGTAGATATAGTCATTAGGATTAATCCACCACAATGGCTCTGTTCTATTTTTACTTGTTGATTGTGCAAATGAATTAATTGAATAAAATACAACTAACGCAACAACCGAAAATATTTTAAATTTTGTCATTTTTTATAATTTTATATGTTTATATATTAAAAATCCAATCCTGTTTATATCTGAAATTAAAATAAGTTATAATTTATTTTAAATCCTGAGTATAAATAGAAATCATTAGAACCTGCGTCAAAACCATCTAGAAAGCCAAAGCGTTTGAAAGGTGCTGTAAGTCTTTCTTCAAAACCAACATTATACTTATTATTTATTTTATAAGCAAATCCTGCACCGACACTGCCTGTAAGTAACCACATTTCATGACCACCTTGCTTACTCAAACCCAATAAACCGGTAGTTGTATAGTTTTTACAGTAAAACCAAGTACCAGAACTAGTTAATGGATCATTTACTTTTACAGAAGAAGCAAGTAGATTCAATCCTCCTAAAATATAAACATTAACTGTTGGATCACCTCTATAGTTACTAAATGTATTTAAAGAAGAAATTAAATCGACACCTACCATGTGTGTCTTGTTTCTATAATTTGGTGCAGTGAATCCGGAAGTTGTAGAAGGAATACCTGCATATCCAGGAATACCTATAGGTGCATTTTGATTGTACTTTCCACCATTACCATAATTAAAAGATCCAAAATAACCAAATCTAATAGATAAATCATTTGTGATAGCCTTTCTAAATGTCAAACTACCTCCAAATCCTAACTTGGAATTAACATCACCTTCCAAAAAAGAAGGCCCTAAAGATAATCCAACTTCCCATGCATTTCTAGGTTTTGGGGGGAATGGGTTTTTGTTTTGCTTAAACTCATTATACTGAGTTATGCTCTTGACTGGAACTACAGAAGAATCTTTCCAATCCCATCCTGAAGTTTGTGCGAATGCCGATACTCCAAACGTGAGTAATAGCGCGATTAATACTGTGTACTTTTTGCTTACCATAATATTTGATTAAAAGATGAACGTATATATGCTTAATTTAAAAATAATTTGCAAAAATAGATTTATTAGCCAAATTACCAAATTAAAATAACTTATTTCACAATTTAGACAATTACATAATTAAAAATGCTGCATTTTGCTTTTATTTGTTTTCACAAAGCTATATTGCAGCCATAATTATATGAATCTAGCAAAAAAAGTTATATCAAAAGAATTAGAATTATTCGAAATTCACTTTAGGGAAGCTGTCAGAAGTAGAGTAGCACTCCTTGACAGGATAATGGAATACATTGTCAAAAGAAAAGGAAAACAGATTCGCCCTATGTTTGTGTTGCTATGTGCAAAACTTGGAGGGCCTATCACAGAATCTAGCTTCCGTGCTGCTTCGTTAGTTGAATTACTTCATACAGCAACACTTGTACACGATGATGTAGTGGATGAAGCAGATGAAAGACGTGGATTCTTTAGTATTAACGCACTTTGGAAAAATAAGATAGCAGTTCTAGTAGGTGACTATCTTCTTTCTAAGGGTTTATTACTGTCATTAAACAATCAAGACCATCAAATACTACAAATACTTTCTGAAGCAGTTAAACTAATGAGTGAAGGAGAGTTGTTGCAGATTGAAAAATCAAGAAAACTGAACCTTGACGAATCGGTATATTATGATATCATCAATGGTAAAACAGCTTCTTTACTTGCGTCTGCTTGTGCTGCAGGAGCATGTAGCACTTTCAGCGATGCTAGTAGAATTGAAGAATTAAGGTTATTTGGCGAAAAGGTTGGTATGGCATTTCAAATTAAAGATGACTTATTTGATTATGGCAATTCAGATATTGGTAAGCCTACAGGTAATGACATTAAAGAAAAGAAATTGACCTTGCCATTGATTTATACGTTAAATAACTGTGATATTGCCACAAAAAAGAAGATTATCTACATAGTTAAAAATCAAAATACCGACAAGGAAAAGGTTAATTATGTGATAAATCAAGTGAAAAATCTTGGAGGAATAGATTACGCTGAAAGGAAAATGTGTCAATTTAGAGATGAAGCTCTTGCTATCCTTCATCGTTTTGAGGAGACTGAAGTACGTAATGCCTTAGAGGAATTAGTGAGATATACCACAGATAGAAAATACTAATAACAATTAATTTATTTCTCAAAAAAAGTATTCTTTATTATTTTAATTATTCCAGAATCTATTTCAATTAGGAAATTGAGAGATTATGATTTAGCATTTATTTTTTCAAAATAGACTTGAAAAAATATTTTTACCATTTGCCCATTAAAAAATGGCAACAACAAATAGAGCGATAATGAACAAAAGATGGCAAATATTGGAAGACTACAAGGAAAAAACATTATCACTCCAAAATTCTTTAAAAATTAATTACTCACTTTGTTCCATTTTGGTTCAAAGAGGCATTGATAATTATGATAAGGCAAAACAATTTTTTCGACCTCAACTAACAGAATTGCACAGTCCATGGTTGATGAAGGATATGCAAAAGGCGGTTAATCGTATTCGCGAAGCCATAAATAAAAAAGAAAGGATCTTAGTTTTTGGAGATTATGATGTAGATGGAACTACTAGTGTAGCAGCTATGTATCAATTTTTAATATCTATTTATTCAGAGGTTGACTATTATATTCCACACAGATACAAAGAAGGTTATGGTGTTAGTAAATTAGGCATTGATTATGCCAAAGATAACAACATAACGCTAATTATTTCATTGGACTGTGGTATCAAAAGCGTTGAATTGATTGACTATGCCAACAAATTAAATATTGACTTCATTGTTTGCGATCATCACCTTCCTGATACGATTTTGCCTTCAGCAGTAGCAATTCTAAACGCTAAACAAATTGATTGCAATTATCCTTTTAAAGAATTATGTGGCTGTGGGGTAGGTTTCAAACTCATGCAAGCACTTGCAGAGAATTTAAATTTGCCAGATGAAAGCTTTATGAACTATCTCGACCTTGTAGCAACAGCAATAGCTGCTGATATTGTTCCTATGATTGGTGAGAATAGGATACTTGCCTACTTTGGATTGAAAAAAGTAAATGAAAATCCTTGTGCAGGAATAAAGGCTTTAATGTCACTTTCGGGTATTAAAAAGGAAATGTTTATTACAAATCTTGTATTTGTAATTGCTCCTCGAATTAACGCCGCAGGCAGAATGGATGATGCAAAAAAAGCAGTGCAGTTATTTATAGAGAAAGATTTTACTAAAGCAATTGAAATTGCAGGATTACTTCACAGTGACAATACCGATAGGCGTGAAGCAGATGCTAGCATTACAAGCGAAGCCTTAGCAATGCTTGAAAACGATACTGCATTTAAAAATAAAAAAACAACGGTTGTCTATCAACCTCATTGGCACAAAGGGGTAGTAGGAATTGTTGCTAGTAGATTGATAGAAACTTATTATCGACCTACAATTGTATTAACTAGAAGTGGGGATTTAGTATCAGGTAGTGCAAGAAGCGTAGTTAAATTCAATTTATATGAAGCGATTCATGCCTGCAAAGAATATCTTTTAGGATATGGCGGGCATTTTGCTGCAGCGGGGATGACAATGTTGCCTGAACAAGTAATTCCTTTTTCTGAGGCTTTTGAGAAAGTGGTTGCTGCAACAATTACTCCCGATGCGCTCATACCTGAAATATTAATTGATGCAGAACTTCGGTTGAGAGACATTAATAAAGCACTTTATAATATCATTAATCAAATAGAACCTTTTGGACCAGATAATATGCGTCCGGTATTTATATCAAAAAAGGTTATGAATAATGGTTTTAGCAAAATTGTGAAAGAACAACACATTCGCTTTGTTATAAAACAAGATGACATAATAGTAAATGGTATCGGATTCAATATGGCAGAAAAGTTTGATTTACTTGAAATGAATGAACCAATAGACATAGTTTATTCTTTAGATATTAATGAATGGAATAATGAAAGTAATATTCAAATGAAAGTAATTGATATAAAATTAAGTTTTGACTAAAGTGCTGCGATTAGTGAGCGATTAATCAAAAACAGAATACTACTTTTTTCCAATCCTTTATTCTGACAATTAATGACTGAACACTATGCTTCAATACCAATCTCTTTCAGTTTGTGATGACCTCCCTTCAGCATAAAATCCTTACTCTGTTCAATAGCATCCATTACTTGTTGAAGAATTACTTCGGTAGGCGCATCATAATCTATTTCTAAAGGAGCTTTAAAACGAACAGTCAATATTGATCCCTTCTTTTTAAAAGTTAATCCCTTCTTTGTGAATGCTCGCCAAAAACCATTAATAACAACCGGAACTACAATTGGTCGATTATTTTTGATGATGTAAGCAGTGCCCTTTCTGCCAGGAGCAAAAGGTTTTGTGGTACCTTGAGGAAAGGTAATGACCCAACTACTATCTAATGCTTGATTTATTTTCCTTGTATCAGATGGATCCAATCCACGCCTCACTTCCTTTCCTTCAGCCCGCCAAGTTCTTTTCACAGTCAATGCTCCCGCTAAAATAAATAGACGACTAATCAAACTTCCTTTCATTGTTTCTTCTGCTGCAACAAAATACATATTAGTAATAGGAAATAGCAAATAATAGGGCAATCCTAGTTTATTTTCCTTTCTCCATTTTACTGCACAAAAAATGTGAATGAACGCCATAACATCAGCAAAATATGTTTGGTGATTACTAACAAAGAGGACATTGTGTTTTGGGAGATTTTTTATATGTTCTGTGCCTGAGATTCTCATCTTATTAATAATTGCAAGTCCGGGAAAGGTAATCACACCAACAACAGAATAGATAATTGCTCTTACTAATTTGTAGTGTTTCAGCCTTTCAATAAAGCTCATGCAGTTAGTTTTAAAATGAAAATATATGCAATATAAATGATTCAACTTTAATAAACAAGCCGACAGTTTGTATTTAATTAATATTGTAATTTGAATAACTAAAATATTGGATTCTTTTAGCCGCTAATCCTGAAATTTATATATCATTAATTTAGTCAAGATTAAGCATTAAAACATGTTGTATTTTGATAATATTTATTATTTTT
>CANCKV010000227.1 GCA_947378615.1 Chitinophagaceae bacterium
TCAATCCAACAAATAGCAGTTGCGATATTTGGATAATTAGCACTAGGCTGAAGAATGGTAATCCCCTCGTTTGCTCCTACAGTCCAAAGTTGTATCCTATGACCTGTTGGAGCCATATCATCAACATATACATTTCCTGCCCTATCCACGTAAACTGAAATGGGGTTATATAATTGATTATCGGCAGTTCCTTGTCCATTTCCTCCTGCCACAGTAATTCCAGAAGATGCACCGATTACCCATTTTTGAATCCGATGATTACCTGCGTCGGCTATGTAAATAGTATTGGCATCATCCATAAAAAAGCCTTGAGGATAGTTGAATTGGTCAGAACCATTTCCAGGTCCATTCCCACCTGCTACTGCAACACCCGCAACAGCATTAGGTGCCCACATCTGAATTCTATGATTATAGCAATCGTTGATATATAAATTATCATTTTTATCGACAAATAAATTTCCCCGTGGGTCATGAAGCTGATTAGCGGCATTTCCTGTTCCATTGCCTCCTGCCACTACAACACCCGTAGTAGAGCCAGGTACCCATTTCGTTACATTATTATCCACATCGTCCGATACAAACAAATTCCCTTTGCAATCAACAGTACCTCCAGGTTTCTGAGTACCACAAGCAATTGCAGTGCCTGTATGTGCGCCATGCATCCATTTTTGAATCCGTCCAAGTGAATTATCAATCACATATAAATTCTTTTCCCCATCCATAAATACACCTCGTGGCCCTCCCAATTGGTTATATGAGTTGCCAATTATTACAGGATACTCAAATGGGGCAGCACCGTTCCCACCTGCAACAGTTACACCTATATTATTCCAATTTGGTACAACTGTTTTTGAGACAGCACCTCCTATATTCCAAACTAATTTGGCAATATTGTTGTTGTTCGCAGTAGTTGCTGTCAATACATTACCAATACATGGAATGCCCCCTAACGTGATATTTGGTGGCGTATCGACGGTTACTGTTTTAGTTGTAATATAATTGATGCCATTGTATGTCGCAATTAATGAAACTGTATAGGTGCCAGCATTGCTATATGATTTTGTCGGATTTGCATCTGTAGAAGTGGTACCATCGCCAAAGTTCCAACTATAGGTAGTGCCTACATTTCCATTAGAAGTATTGGAGAATGTGAAACTATTTCCACTTAAACATTGATGAGACTTATCAATACAAAAACTGAAAAGGGAGGAAGAACCATTTCCAGTTGCGGAAATTGTTACAGTCACATTTTTGGAAATAGAGGAACTGCAACCAAAATCACTGACAACAGAAAGTGTGACATTATATACCCCATTATTCAAATAAGTGTGAGTAGGATTACTTGAAGTTGCTGAAGCGCCATCTCCAAAATCCCAATTATAATTCATATTGCCACTAGCAATCTGCGACGTACTTTGATAAGTATAGCTATTGCCAATACCCGTTGCTGCTATATAGGTAAAAGTGCATTGAGGTGAAGGATTTACAGCTACCGTTTTGCTAGCATAATAGTTAATACCATTATAAGTCGCAATCAGTTGAACATTGTAATTGCCTGATGAAGTAAATGTCTTTATGGGATTTACTTCTGAGGAAAGTGTACCATCACCAAAATTCCATTGATAGGCAGTTGCACCTGCTGTTGATTGGTTGGAAAAAATAAAGCTGTTCCCCTGAATACATTGTGACGTATTGTTAATAGAGAAGTCAGCTTGTTGTGCAAAACTTTCGCTAACTATAAAGAGCAGAATCGTTAATAGTAAGCAACGTAGTTGAGTATAAATGTTTAGAGTTGACATCAAAAGAAATTTTTAAATCAGTAAACAAAAATAGAAGTAAAAAGCATTGAGGTTCATTTGTTTTGAAAATATTTGTAATTATTCGGCGAATATTTTAAAAAATGTGTCACATCGGGGCTTTTTTTGACCAATAATGTTTAATTGTTTGATTTTCTGGCTTAATGATTTGAAATATTATTTTCAAAAATGATACTTAAACAATATTAAATATCCCTACTTTTCAATATCTGCAATAATAAAAATGATGTTCATCATTCCTTTTTAGAAATAAGATGCATAAAGTGAAACCTTTTTACATCAGGTAATGAAGATTTGACAAATTAATACACTCAGGGTTTCCTCATTTTTAGTTCTATGGCTTAATTCTTTTTTTATCGAGTGAATCAAATTAATAAAATCAAATCAATTTGAAATCTCATTCCTTATATTTACTACTCAAATTTATTTTGAATAAAGGATATGATGCAATCAAAGAGGCAAATTTTTAAGGTTTTAATTTGGCTGTTTGTATGCTTAATTTTGATTTGTAATACCTTATTTTCTCAAAAACATCCCTCATATCCATTAAAAAAGACAGACACCTTCTTCTTAGCAAAAAAGAAAGGACTTTTTGGAAGATTGTATCAGAGTATCTGTCGGAATCCCTCTACAAATGAGAATGCAATACCTGCTGAAAAAAACGTCAATGATTTCATGAAGTATAGGGGAAAGATGATACGTCTGATAGTTATGAAAGACATTAGTTTTGGAAGGTCAGTTAGTGATACAAGTTATATTTTCAGTAATTATATTACTAAAGCAGCTAATTTTCTACACCATCCTACGCATAAATCTGTGGTGAATGATAATTTGTTTTTTAAGGAAGGCGATATACTTAATCCTTATCTTATAGCAGAAAATATTCGATATCTCAGAAGTCTATCCTATTTACAGGATGCAAAAATTGAAATTAAAATATGTAAAACAGATAGTAAACAGGTGGATGTCACTGTGTATTACAAAGATGTATTTCCATTAGGAGTTGCAGGAGATGCCTCTACAAATGAAGTTTTTGTAGCTTTACAGGACAATAACTTATTAGGAACGGGGCAGCAATTGAATATTGAAAATTACTATGACCTAAGCCGAAAGCCACATTACGGTTGTGGAGTAGAATACATGAAAAGAAATTTATTAGGCAGTTTTTTTAATGCCTCAGTTGGATATAAAAATATTGGGAATAGCTATAGTGAAGGGAAAAAGGATGAAACCTACCTCTATTTTAGGGCAGAATTGCCGTTAGTGAGTCCATATTATAGTTGGACAGGGGGAGGGGAAGTTGCCACACATTACAACAAAAATTGCTTTTCGTCTGACTCTATATTCAAATCTAATTTGAAATATGCCTATCATAATATTGATTTATGGGCAGGATATAATCTAAATGGTTCGCACTTATTGAAAGAAAATACTGAAAGAAAAGTCAAGCATTTTGTTGCATTACGACTAAGTGATTTTCATTTCTCACAGATTCCGACTTTCTATAAATCTAATTATAATGCATTATATGCCACATCGAGAAGTTTATTAGGTTCCTACACCTTATTCAAACAGGAATATTATCACACAGGATATATCTATGGATTTGGGCGAAATGAAGACGTTCCTGAAGGGTATAATATGTCGTTGATAGGAGGAATGACTGAAAAGGATGGCTATCAGCGTCCATATTGTGCAATAAATATTGAAGGGAATTATTTTAATTTGAAGAAAGATTATTTTGATTACATCATAAAACTGGGGAGCTATCAAAGAGGCAACAAGCTTGAAGATGTAAGTGTTTTACTAGATTTAGAGAGTTTTACACGATTAAGAAAAATGGGAACACATTGGTATAACCGGTTGTTTTTAAGTGGTAGTGTTGCACATCAATTTAATCGGTTTCTAGATAATCCTCTTACATTGAATAGCATTTATGGACTTCCTCAATTCAATGCTGATTCTGCTACCTTGTCCACAACTAGGGCGACGCTAAATTGTCAAGAAGTTTTTTTCAATAGGTGGAAACTAGCAGGTTTTAATTTTGCCCCTTTCCTTTTTACTAATTTTACGGTTCTTAAAACAGACGGAAATCACGATGTCTCAAATGTAGATGGCTACCTTAGTACTGGATTTGGCATAAGAACTAGAAATGAAAGTTTAGTATTTGGTACGTTAGAACTCAGATTGTCCTATTATCCAAGAACTACAGGCTCGATGAAACCATTCAATATAACTATCATTAGTGACCTTAAATATAAATACAATAGTCAATACATCACCCGACCTGATTTTGTAGGTATTAATTAATACTGCTTGCAACAAGATTCACAGTAGAACATGTCATTATTAATCTGTTAAGAATAATTTCTTTCAAATTCATACTTATTTGTATCATAGCAACATAAAAACTTCTGATTCATGCTATTATCAATCACAATGACATGAATCAGTGTTAATTCCTGCTTATGTGACTCTCAATGAGATGAAACAGTGTTAATTCATGTTTATATGAGGCTCAATGACATGAATCAGTATTAATTCATGTTTATATGACTCACAATGACATGATTCAGAACTAATTCATGTTTATGTGTCTCTCAATGACATGATTCAGAATTAATTCAAGCATCTTTATTTCATAGTTAGATGAAAACGTTTGTATTCAAGCATCTTTATTTCATAGTTAGATGAAAACGTTTGTATTCAAGCATCTTAGTTTCATAGTTAGATGAAAACGTTTGTATTCAAGCATCTTTATTTCATAGTTAGATGAAAACGTTTGTATTCAAGTATCTTTATTTCAGAGTTAGATGAAAACGTTTGTATTCATGCTCTTCAAAATCTGAATGACATGATTCAGTATCAATTCACTCTCCTCAAAATTTGAATGACATGATTCAGGACTAATTCATCCTCCTAAAAATTTGAATGACATGAATTAATTTTTGTTCGTATTCTTTTGATTGAGTTTTCTTGAATGTCTGATTATAAATTTACAATTTCTCAATCACTTCAGTTGGATTAAGGTGTAATCGAGCACTTATTTTAATTTAAAGTAAACTTCATTCAACCTGATTTATTTGTGCTTTTTTATATCCAAGTAATCTAGAAAGTAAATAATCTTAAATGAAATAGTATTCATCTGATTACTGTGAATCAAGGTATTATTTAAGTTTTTATAATAGTCAGTATAAACCTGTTCATTTTGAGTGCTGATGGCATTTTTCCAAGTAATTGTAAAATAACTACCGAGTGCAAATTGCCAATTATAGGTCATGTCCACATTAAAAAAGTCAACATTATTATTTGCATTCGTACTGATACCGCTGATGTTTGTAAGTTCACCATTAGTACCAAGATTCATCAATTGTTTGGTTTCAAGTTTACTCCAATAATGTCTGACACGAAGACTGATGCCCATTTTGTTGGTAAAGTTATATTTGGCGGTCAATATATTTTCTACATTCCTAATCCTACGTAAAGCCATTATTACACTGTCATTTACGATTGTAGCATACCCCAAATTGTTGTTACTAGGGTTTATTGTCGTACTTAAATTAATAGATAACTCTTTATTGAAACGATATTGACCCACTAAATCCAACTCTTCAGATGTAGATGCATTCGTATGAAAGAATCGATGAAATAATCCAACACTTCCTGACAATTTCTTTGCACTATTCGAACTGTAGTAAACGCCCGCCAACCAACTTCCAGGTCGTATAAAAACATACCCATCTTTTCGAGGTTCATAGAAATCATGTTCAGCCGCATTGATATCCAACTGAAAATAATAAGAACCAAGATTCTTTAATTGTCCATTTACATTGTTAGTAAATTTTACACTTTGGTAACTTCTAGGATGAAAACGTTGCGAATAAATTATATTACTGTTTGTGTATAGGCTATTATAAAACGAGTGAGGTTTGAGAATCTTATATCCTAGATAAAGTGTATGATTGAGATAGTTATTATTCGTAAAATAACCCATATCCTGAGGGGAATAATTAGTATCCGACAATTCTCTCGTCAGTGTAAAATTAAAATTCCCACTAACCTTGCCAAAATTAATATTGTAAAAATATCCCCCCAATCTTTCATGCGGTTTGGGATTGCCAAATAATTGACTAGTAGCACCCATGCCAAAAAAATTCCATTTGACTTTCTTATCATATAAATCCCA
>CANCKV010000228.1 GCA_947378615.1 Chitinophagaceae bacterium
ATAGGAAGTGTGTCAACAGCATTTGGTGAATCTACTTCAGCGATTGGCAATACCTCTACTGCATTGGGTAATCAAACTGTCGCTCGAGGGGATTATTCATTGGCTACTGGTCAATTTACTAAGGCAAAAGCGATGGCAGGTACTTCAATGGGTATTTATAATGATACAACTGATGCCCCCACTGCATCTGCTGCATCATTCGACCGCCTATTCCAAATAGGAAATGGTACTTCAAATTCTTCCCGTAGTAATGCAATTACTGTATTGAGAAACGGAAATACAGGGATTGGTAGTATTTACAACCCTACTGAGAAATTAGAACTAGATGGTGCTATCAAAATTGGAGATGCTAATAATGCAGCTACTGCTGTAGATGGTACTATTCGTCATACTTCATCTGGCTTTGAAGGTCGTCATGGTGGTTCTTGGATTCCTTTTTTAGGCAGCGGTGGTTCCGGCAGTTCTTCTTATTGGTCAGTTAATGGAAATAGTATTTACAACAACAATAGTGATCATAAGGTAGGTATTGGTACCAATACTCCTTTGGCAAGATTACATGTGGCAGATAGTAGTGTGGTATTTACTGCCGATGCTTCTTTGCCGCTTGCACCAGGTTTGCCACCAGTAAGTGGTGGTGGCAGAAGAATGATGTGGTATCCCGACAAAGCAGCTTTCAGAGCAGGAAGGGTTTATACTTCAGAATGGGATATAACTAATATAGGAAATTATTCTGTAGCAATGGGGGTAGGTTCTACCTCTAGTGGAGTTGGTTCTGTAGCCATGGGTATTGCATCTACAGCTTCTGCTGATGGTGCTTTTGCCGTTGGGGCAAATGTAGTAGCGAGTGGCGAAAAATCTTTTGCTGCGGGGGGCTCTACCAACGCAATAGGTACTGGTTCTGTTGCTTTAGGATTTATTTCAAATGCCCGGGGAGCTTACTCTACTGTTATTGGTAACAATTTAACAGCCAAAGCAATTGGTAGCTTTGTAGTAGGTGAAAATAATGATGTGTCGGATGCGCCTGATATGACTTCTACAGAAAATTCTGGAGATAGAATTTTCCAGTTAGGCAATGGTACATTGGGTGCCCCTCATAATGCTATAACTGTAACCAGAAATGGTTGGGTAGGAATTGGTTATACCACTCAAAGTTTACCTCCTTATAATCTTCTAGAAGTAAATGGTAAAATTGGTTGTCTAGCTGTAACCACATTAAGTGATAGAAGATATAAAACCAATATTAAAACAATAGATAACGGATTAAATAAAATTCTTCGTCTAAGAGGTGTTACCTACGATTGGGATAAAACTAAAGCCGATAAGAATTTAGACGACAAAAATCATATTGGGTTTATTGCTCAGGAACTGGAAGAAGTATTACCGCAGGCAGTAAGTATTGCTAGTGATTCACAAAAAACTAGAACTGTAGATTATCAACAAGTAATTCCTGTTTTGGTGGAAGCTATTAAGGAGCAGCAAAAGGAAATAGAAACTTTGAAAAAGGCTCTCAATGACAAGGATACTGCTTTTTCTCAGCGAATTGCCGCTTTAGAAGAAATGGTAATGAACATGAAAAATGTTCAAGACAAAAAAGCAAATGTTTTAGCAAAGCATTAATATTAAAAATAAAAAATCTTTGAGATGAAACAGAATAATTTTTTCAAAATAAGATGGCTTTTTTATCTTTTGCAGTTAATCGAAAACTGTATAAAAGATATACTAGCTAAGAATTATCAATGTGTCAATCATTTGAAATTGGTTGTTAGCATCCTGTTTGTGTTTTCTTCAATGCTTTCTAAAGCCAATTCAATTGGTGATACCGTATATTTTATTGTTTCAACAGGTACTAAGGTTGTTGTAAGTGGTGATGCACATCTTGTTGGAAACAATTTTGTTTTTAATAACAATGGAACATACAATGATTCTGCAGGACAGATTGATATGGGAAATGGGTTGTTTTCTGGAACAGGAACGACCAATCTTTACAATTTGTATATAAATGCTTCGAGTGGTACTGCAAAGTTTAATTCGTTGGTTTCAGTTAATAATACGGCCACTTTATATTCAGGTAATGTACAGACCAACAATTTTCTCTTTATTCGTTCCGATAAAAGTGGTAATGCAAATGTTGTCATTAATACTGCTGTATCTAATAATATTCAGGGTATTTCGATTACAGCTACGGCTTTGTCAGGTGCTTGCCCTTATTTCAATTCGACACTTTCCTTAAATGTTTCTGGAAGTGCGGTGGTTTATCAATGGCAAAGTTCGTTAGATAGTATTTCTTGGAGTGATATTTTTGGGGCAACATCCGATAAGTTAAATGCTACAGTGACCCTTTCTTCTTTTTATCGTTGCCATATCACAGCGAATAATAGTTCATTCAATATTTTTACAAAAGGAATAAGGATGACTTTAGGAAATTCTTCGTCTTCAACTTCTTATCAAACTATTTGTCCATCTAACTTTCCTTTTACTTGGAATGGGCTGACATTTAATTCTGCAGGTACTCAAACAGCCCACTTATCAAATTCTGCAGGTTGTGATAGTGCTGCCACTTTGATTTTGACAACATCCACTCCTGTCATTCCTTCAATTAGTATTGCGGCTAATCCTTTAGGGGCAATACTTTCTAGTACTACTGTAACCTTTACTGCAACACCAACAAATGGTGGTTTTTCGCCAATGTATCAATGGAAGAAGAATGGTTCAAATGTTGGTACAAACAGTACTGCTTATACGGATGCGTCCTTTGTAAATGGAGATGTGATTACCTGTGTCTTAACAGCTAATAATAATTGTCAGTCTGCAACTACTGTATCTAGTAATGGTATTACTATGAATGTGACCGCAACGATTACTTGGACAGGTGCAGTCTCAACAGATTGGAATGTTGTAGGCAATTGGAACGTTCATATTGTTCCTACAGTGAACTCTAATGTCAGTATCCCTTCTGTTCCTAGACTCCCTGTTTTAAGTACTGATTTCATAGTTGATACCCTCTATTTAGGAGGCTCTATGGCTATCAACGGTCATACGCTAACCATAAATGGTGCAATAATCGGTAATGGATTCTTGAAAGGCTCTCAAACATCGTCATTAATAATTGCCGGAGCTGTAGGTACAATTCTCTTTGATGTCAATAGTAATACCCTTGCAAACCTGACTATCACTAATTCGGGTGCTGCAACTTTGGGTAATGCATTGAATATTGTTAGAATGTTTACTCCCGCGAGTGGCACAATCAATACGGGAGATTACCTGACTTTGAAATCAACAAGTATTGATAATACAGCAGTTGTGGGAATAGTCGGTGGTGCTGTAAATGGCAAGGTAACTGTAGAACGTTTTATTCCCAATGGGTTGAGGACTTATCGTGATTTGGGTGCAAGTGGTGTTGCTAATGCAGGTAGTATCTTTGATAATTGGCAGGAAAGTGGGGTAAATACGAATGGGTATGGTATTTATATAACTGGTTCACAGGGGGTATTAAGTGGAATAGACCCTGTAAGAGGTTTTGATTATTCATTAACTGGTAACCATTCTTTATTTACCTATACAAATAATAATTGGGATTCTATATTGTCAACTAAAGGAACTGCCTTAAATCCTTATCAAGGCTACCGTGTGCTTGTAAGAGGTAATCGGACAGGTAGTCTTCAATATCAATTACCTTATATGTGGTCAAATGCAACTTTGCGTACTACTGGGAATTTGATTACGGGTCAAGTTAGGTTTAGTACCTTGGGAGTAAGTGGTTCTTATCCTTCATCCTACAGATTGGTAAGCGATTCTGGCAATTATAATTTCATTGCGAATCCTTATTCTAGTATAGTAGATTGGGAGGCAGTCGCAGCGCAAAGTCAAAATGTCAATCAGAGTTATTGGTATTGCGACCCTACAAATACTAATGATGGAACAAGTTCTGGATATACTGTTTTTGTAGGATATAATGCACTTTCACACACTGCTAGCAATCCTCTCGGCACTTCATTGGTAAATAGGTATTTGCAACCTGGTCAGGCATTCTTTGTAGAGAATTCTTCAAGCAGTGCGCCTGTAGTGGTGTTTAATGAAAGTAATAAAGTGCCTATTGAATCAAGAATGGGCATTTTCGGAACATTACCTGTAGTGAATAGGATCGCAGTTGGATTATCAAAGGCAGGAAAGAATGTGGATGGTGCGGTGAGTGTCTTTGGCACAAGCTTCTCAAAGTCAATTGGTGCGGAAGATGCCATCAAGTTCTCGAATGTGAGCGAAAACGTAGCTTTCACTCTTGGTGGAAAAGACCTTTGTATCAATGGATTCACTTTGCCTACCGCAAAGGATGTCTTACCAATTCACCTTTACAATCTGAATGCAAATACGGTCTATAGTCTTCGTTTGGATGTGTCCCAATTTACTAGCAATGGTATGTCAGCCTATCTGAAAGACAACGTATCTGGCACTCAGATTAAATTGGAGGGTGATAGTACAATCGTTTCTTTCTCTACAAATGCGACTAATGCAGTAAGTTTTGCAAACAGGTATGGACTAGTATTTCAAGCTGCCACTTTGCCTGTTTCTAATATTACCGCAATTGCAACTCCGCTAAAAGGCAATCAAGTGGCAGTGAAATGGTCGGTTGTGGGCGAAGCAAAGGTTGAAACCTATTCAGTGGAACATTCTGTAGATGGTCTCAACTTTAATCGTTTGATTACCATAGGTGGTTCTGCTACTAATAATTACAGTTTTATTGATGAAAATGCTGTTGAGGGGACTAACTATTACCGCATTATTGCAACAGACCTTAACAGTAGAATTACCTGTAGTAATGTTGTACTGCTTACTTCAAACCACTCATCAATAACAACTATAAAAGTTTATCCTAATCCACTTGTAGGAAGCAATCTGTATTTGACATTTGGAAATTTGGAAGCAGGCAAATACAATGTAGGCATCTTCAATAAATTAGGGCAAAGAGTGTTTGAAACTGTCATCAATCATATTGGTGCGGCTAATCCTGAAAATGTTAAACTTGGTAAGCAATTAGCTACGGGTACCTATACTTTACAAGTTGTAGGCATAATGGGCAGTACATATCAAACTGAAATAGAAGTTAAATAAATTAATAGTGGTTAGTTGTTAGACTAATTACTGACAACTAACCACTAAATATTATTAAAAATGAAAAAGTTACTTTTTATTTTATTAGTCAAGATAATCACAAAAGATATCATTCTTCATCGAGTTCCATGCCCTGCCAATCAGGAAAGTCATATAGCAATAGTCGATGAGGGGCTTACAGTGCCATTTGATGATGGAATAAATTTCCCTTTGATGAATTCAGGGATTTGTTTGGGATTAAAGTTTTTCGGTATTTTTGGTTGGAGAAATAAGTCTGTTAGGCAAGCAATAGTTAATGATACGGCTGTCTGTTGAAACGATAATTGATTTTCTCTATTTCTTAAATTCAGGATAACTCCACTAACTCCCTTTAATTTCTGTTTAGTAACAAATTAAGTTAAGCATATTGACCGAAAATTAGGGGGCAGCCTGAGGCTATCGAAGTCGGATAGAAATGATTAAGCAGCTTGCACTTCGATAAACTCAGTGTGAGATTATACGAGTGCGGATTACGTAAAGAAGAAGACGAAAATGAATAAGTAAGAAAATAAGAAATTAGTTTTTAAGTGCCTAACTGTTTGCCCTTTTTAAATTTAGTCTAGTAGCAAAAGCAGTTCAGAGGTAATTTTTTTAGCAACAACTTATTACTGTTATATTAACGACCTCACCCAATAATCATCTAGAATAGGATATTACCGAAAAGATGAATGTGATAGTAGGGTATGACAGCAGGGGTTAAAAAGGCAATAATGGAGGGAAGGAGGTAACTATAAAGCATAGGATTGCTATCAAGGGTATAGATTTAGTAATATTCAAGCACAGGACAGGAGTCCTGCGATAGTGGGAGAGAATTACTTTCTCAAAAAAAAGCCTCCCACAATCAGCAATATGATA
>CANCKV010000229.1 GCA_947378615.1 Chitinophagaceae bacterium
CATTAATAATTGCTCCTTATTTCTTTTCTCAGATAGATTACTCCCTGTATTTTTGCGCAATGATTTTACCAGATTTAGTAATTGCCCCTTCCTCAAAGGGTGGGGAAGGAGGTTTAGGTGTATTTACAACAAGGGAGTTCAAGCCTGATACTATTATTGAAATATCGCCTGTAATTATTTTGTCGGAAGGGGATAGGATTCAAGTTGAGAAAACGAAACTTTACAATTATATTTTTGCTTGGGGGGCTGAAGAAAAGGAAGCTGTAGTTGGTCTCGGTTATATATCTATGTATAACCATAGTTACGCCTCTAACTGCGAATATGAAATGGATTTTGATACTAAAACAATGACAATCAAAACAATGAAGCCCATTAAAAAGGGGGAGGAGTTGTTTATCAACTACAATGGGAATGCGGATGATACAACGCCTGTTTGGTTTGATGTAGTGTGATCTGCTAATTGTAATGAATTGTTATAAAATGTAAGTAATACTCATCAATAATAATTCATCTGTAAGATTTGGTAGTTTGTAAGGAAGATTTTTGCTAATCTCATCAAATTTCAATTTGCCGAGTCTCTTATCCTCATCAAGAGAGTTAAAAAAAATATTCTTCTGTGCTGAAACCATGAATATTTGCTTTCCCACCGATATCATACAGCACACCACTTAAAGTTCTTTTTGGTAAATTAACAAAGCGCAAGATGTGAATCTGTAACAGGTTGAAAATGTAATTTTCATATTAAACGATGACTACTCAATGTGAATATAGTAGAATTAGGATTTTCTTTATCGGCCTCTTTGGATTGAATAAAGTTGAATTTTGTCAATAGTTTAATTGAATTCATATTTTCGATGTGAGTGAACGCAACAATTTTTTGTAGTTTCAATATCTGAAAAGCGTATTTAATAACTACTTCTGCTGCTTCTGTCATAATTCCTTGCCCTTGAAATGATGTCATTAGTTCATATCCTATTTCACAGCTATTTTTTTCGATTGAAAAATCATAAAGGCAAATGGTTCCAACAACTGTTTTTGTCGTAGTCAAGGAAATAATCCAATAAATAGAGTTGTTATTTTTAATGTTATTATCAACCTTTTTGATGAAGCTGATAGCATCTTCAATTGAATTGCTAGGTTCTCGTTCAAGATATTTGTTTATTTGTGGATCAGAACGCAAGGCAAATATGTTTTGCTTATCATCTTTAGTTAATTGTCTAAGCGTTAGCCTATTAGTTGTAAAAACTGGGAATTGAGAGAAATTTAATGTGTCCATTCTATCCTATTTTCTTAGTCGAGGTAGAGTTTAATTCATAGCCTGACCGCTAAGGACTATTATTTGCTATTGACTTAACAGCAAAGTTTATTTTGCCGAAACTATTGCCAAAAGAAAGCACTATTGCAAAATTTCTTCCGTCTGCAAGCACTTTATTAAACAATAATGTTGCACATTCTTGCTATTTTACAGCTAAATATCAACAGACAATTTTAGATTTCTGCCAAAGCCTTCACGAATAATACGCATAAGTGTCGACAGGCGAATGTCACTTGCATTGTTTTCAATACGTGATATATAGGTTTTTGTTGTGCCACATTTAACCGCAAGCTGCTCTTGAGTCATATTCTGTTCCTTACGCATTTCTTGCAGCATGACACCTAACTTGAATGTTTCGTAACCCTCTTCAAAGGTTTCTCTTTCCTTTGTACCACGAATTCCATATTGGTCATCTATGAATTCATCGAGGTCAACCAATTTATTTTGCTTTGTCTTCATAATATTTCTTTTTTAGTCTTTTTGCTTTTTCAATTTCTTCAACAGGTGTCTTTTGGGCTTTCTTTTGAAAACCATTGATTAAGATAACCAATTTTCCTTCATCAAAAAAGCAAAATATGCGAAAAATGTCACTGCCAGAACTTACCCGAATTTCATAAATTCCATCGGTTCCTGTCAAATGTTTAAGATACTTTTCAGGTACAAAGGGGATGTCTCGGATTAAGCGTATTGTCCATAATATACGTGCTTGAACTTTTTTGTTCTGCTTGTTATAAAACGTCCAAAAATCATCTCCGTAAACTTTTAAACTTCGTATTTGCCCTCTAAAATCATCCACTGGGCAAAGTTAGCTAATTAGGTAATATTATGCAATTTTTTATACGCTATTCAATTGAAGCATCTGTCACATTGCATGATGCACAACGAATGAGTGTTCTAGCAGATGCTAGACAAGAATATCCCCACGAACGCATGAATGAATTGGGCAGTAAGATACTCCTCGAAAATAAGGTAGCTGCCTCATGACTACTGTCATGTGCCGTTTGTTACTAATTCAATTCAATTGTCAATATCTATTCCGTCAAAGACAATAAACTTTTCCCACTTGTATAAAAATCGATGACACTACTATACTTCCATTCTTGCGGTTCAATCACAGATCCTGAACGAACCAGATTTTCATGCAAATATTGCATCCTTTGTGCAAATTTCACCTCGTCATTATCCAATAATATTGGGTGATTCTCTACTTGCCAAAATTGATAACGGAAATTATTTTTGCTTAGAGTACCATTCTTTTTAAATATACCTAAAAGCCATTCCCTTCAACTCTCCTTAGGGATTTTGATGATGGCATCTAGCAATTTCATGGCAGTATAACTTTTGATATTCCGCATCACCATTCCAATTCCTTTGTCAGCTGTTGTAGAACAGATGACAAAGGAATTGGAATGGTCATCAACACCCAACCATAAATCTTCAATACTTGATTTTGTTGACAGAATCGAAAACTATCCAACAAGATATCTCTGTAGTATTTCTTGTAAAAATAGTTACCCATTCGGCAATTGTGGCTGTCATGAATTAAATTCCATCTCGATTCACAAATATATATTTACTGCTTATTGCAATATTATTTAAACTAAAGGATGCAAATTACAATATTACTTTGTTTATGAGTTTAGTAATATACGGCACAAGAAAGGATTCATGCGCAAGGACCCCGATTTTCGAGCAGTATCCTACAATCCAAATCATTCATGCGCTAGTGGGGGCAATAGAAACACTTGCTTAAAATAAAAATCATTTTATGGCTTTTTGTTTTAATACTATTTTTTCAAGGTCTGTCCAAGCACCGCCATTGAAAACATGCTTAAATCCCTTTTCTTTTAAAATAGTTTCAACTTTCACACTTCTTAAACCATGAGAACAACAGGTTATATAAGTTTTACTAGTGTCAAGTTCAACATATTTTTCTTTAATTGTGCCTAAAGAAATATTTAATGAACCGTCAATATGCCCAGTTTTATATTCATTCTCTGTTCGTACATCTAGAATTATTGCACCATTTGCAATCTTTGTATCTAATCCGTTTTCAAGTGTTGCAAAACGATATGTTCTGTATGAAAGATAGATTAGAAGGAATACTACGCCTGTAATTAATACTGATTTCATTCGTTTTCTTTGATTTTACTTAAAATTTTATTGTCTATGTAGAATGTTCCGAATGGTATAAAACATGATAAAATTACTCTCCAAGTTGTTATTTTGAATTTCCAATTTTGTTCAACTCCAAGGCTCAAAGTATTGAATAAAAAGAGTAAAAATATTGCTCCGTGAACTGGACCAAGTGCTTTTGACAAACTCGGATTTTTAAAGTAGTATTTCAATGGTACGGCAACAAAAACTAATGCTAACAATGAAATCCCTTCTAAGTAGCCTATAATTCGTAATCGCCCAACTTTTGTTTTGAATAAATGTATCATATTATCTGAAATAAGGTCTGTTTGCTAATGGTGAAAATGGCCAAGGAATGGCTATAAAAATGATAAGTAATGAAATTGAAAACCAAACTAACATTGTTTTGAATTTATCATTATCCCTTTGTTTCCGTTTTGCTAATGCAGATCCAATTGTGATACAAATTATTGCGGTTAGCATCAATACAATGTGGATTAAGCCAAAGAAAGCTATATCAACGTTGTGAACTTCTTCATTAAAGTTTGTCCAAAAGTATTTTATAATAGGGCTTTGGAAATAAAGGGTTATTCCAATTACCAATTGAATATGGGAAATTGTTGCTGTCCATTGTCTAACTGCATTATCAGTTTTGGTAAAAATAGATTTTGAATTATATCCTTTTAATGCAATAAAGATGGCATAAATTAAACTTCCCAACAAAAGCCAACGGACGGTTGAGTGATAAAACGTGAGTGTTTGATACATCGTATTTTTATTAACGATGCAAATATAAAACAAAAAACATACCGTTTGGTATGTTTCTATGAAAAGATTATTTCAATGTCTCTAGATAGTATTTCAGCTCCGCTAAATAGGTGTCATAAACTAATTTGTCATTATCAAGTTTACCAAAATTTCGTATTCCCCAATAGCTAGACATAACAAACATTGTTACCTGATTTGCATTTACTTCATAACGGATAAGTCCTTTTCGTTTACCGATTTCAATTATATCAGTCATTGTAGTAATCCAAAGTTGTGTAATTTCATTTAGTGCATTGTTAAAATCTTGATTCCATGATGCCATCTCTTGGGTAAAGTTTGAAACAGGGCAACCATGCTGCACTTTTAAAAAGTCGTTATCTATTAAAAGATGATGTATTAAGTTGTGAATAGTCTCTAATGGGTTTTCTTCATTTTGCAAAGGTTCAATGAAACTGTTAGTAAGTGTAGGTTTTAACAATTCGTTTATTATGGCAATTCCCATTTCGTCTTTGTTTTTGAAGTGATAATAAAAAGCACCTTTTGTCACTTGTGTTTTTAAAAGAATATCGTCAATGCTTGTAGTTTGATAACCCTTTTCGTATATGAGTTCAAATGCTTTTTGTAGAATATTAAGTCGTGTTGCTTCTGCTTTCTTCATAAAACATACTAATTGGTATTATCAGCAAAGAAAGGGATAGATTCTCAGTTTCTCAAATTATTGTTTATGACATTATAGAGTTCTAGCAATTTTTGAATTAGAATAGCCACTAACTATTTATCAGACGCATGTTTGTAGTATTCATTTAGTTTTTTCATGCCCTATTTCTGCTTCCGTTGACGAGCGAATGTCGGAATTTATAGAATACGAGCCTTATTTGTCACAACGTACATTTTCTATGGTAAAAACTACGCATCTGTTTACACATTTTTTTCGCAGACTATCAACTAATCCACTCATTATTTTATCTGATAAATATAATAAAAAAATATTAATAAAAAATAAACATTAGCTATTAAATATTATTCCCGTAATATTGCCTGTTACAAAAAAACGAGGTTGTGGAAATTCCTTGTGGTTTATTGGTTTCATACTGAATAAAACGAACAAATGAATATTTCATCACAATTGCCTCGCACATTTAATTGCTTTGCCTCTCTTAGGGCGCTTAATGCGCATCTCCCAATCGCAATCATCATCACACAACTACAAAAAGACGGTTAGTCGAACAGAAATCACTTATTTTTTGCCTTCAGTTATTCGAAAGTTGATACCAACTATTGGAAAGTTGGTACCAATCGCATGATTCTTTCTACCAATTTTTAGAATATTGACACAAAGAATTAAAAAGTTGGTACCAATCGTACGATTCTTTTTACCAATTTTTGGAATATTGACACAAAGAATTAAAAAATTGGTACCAATCGCAAGATTCTTTTTACCAACTTTCAATAAATTGACACAAAGAATTGGAGGATTGATACCAACTTTCCGATAGTTGGTGTCAAAATTTGGACGTTGATAGGGAATAAAAGAAAGTTTGATAAAAAAAATAATTAATTAAAAGTTATTAAAATAAATAAAATGAGCAAGTTAGCGTATGTTTCCCATGAATATCACGAAATGGAAGTGGGTTTAGTAAATGGTTTTGCGGAAACGACAAAATCTTCAATTCTCAAACATCTAACTGTATTCTTACAAGATAAGATACCTGTAAAAGATGCCGAATTAGAAGTTCTAATAGATAATGACTCTATTGCTTAT